>JBOHUW010000317.1:0-2759 GCA_050734895.1 Candidatus Dormibacteraceae bacterium
GGCCTGCATGCCTTACCATCCGAAATTTCCAACTCCATTCTCAACGTATTGGCGGAGGCCGCTTGAGCTCCTCAGAAACTTGCAAAGTCCACTAAGAGGATTGTTTTTCTTATCCAGGATGACTTGGGTCAGATCCAGGTGGCGTGCAGCGTCTCGATCTCCAGGCGTTGCATTTTTAACTTCTGCCTGTGCCCTTTGCACTCTTTGTTCAGCTGTCTCTTTTTTAGCCATTGTATCATCCTTAAAATCTGTACTTTAAAAGTCAGTTTCCTTATTGATTGACAACGTTCCCAGTGATTAAAATCTATTTGGTTCAGGTGGACGGATAGCGGACATTCCGGTCAACTTCAGATCATTAGCATTTTGGTCGCCTCCCGCGGAGCATGTAATCAACCTGAATATATTCAGCTTCAGTAGTCTTCCAACTCAGGCGTCCTCGTTAGCGGCTTGCACCAGCTCATCCAAGCGAGCGGCTGCTGCCTGTTGCAGCGAGGGCAAGACGTGGCTATATGTATTCATCGTCACATTGATCGTCGAGTGTCCCAAAATCTCCATTACCACCCTGGGGGCTACCCCCTGTACCAATAAAAGCGTTGCACAAGAATGTCGCAGGTCGTGAAACCGCATATCAGGCAGATTTAAACGGGTAAGAAACCGTTTGAACGAGCGAACAACGTTGCGGGCGTTAAGCGGGGTGCCCCACCTGGTGGTGAAAACCAGCTCTGACTCGTGCCATCGTCGACCGGCCAGAGCCCGAACCTCTTCTCGCTTATCCTCCAACAATCTCAAGGCTACGATTGCAGCCTTGGGAAGAGAAACTACCCTCCGGCTTTTGGCTGTTTTTGTAGGCAAAAGCTTCAACTTGCCTTCTACCTTTTGCAAAGCACGGGCAACTCGGAGTTGACCTTCTTCTAGATTAATATCAGACCAGTTGAGTCCAAGTAATTCACCTTGGCGGAGGCCGGTAAACAAGGCAAGTATGTATAGGGTGCCAAGCTCTTCTTTAGCAGCAACAACCAGGAAGCGGTTCATCTCCTCTGGAGTAAGAACATGGGCTTCATGCTGTTCGATCCGGGGAGGATCAGTCAGAGAAGCCACATTCCGAAAAAGCCTGCCTGATCGTATGGCTCGGTTTAGAGCACGGCGCAAAATGGCCCGAATTTGTACTATTGATCGAGGAGCTAACCCTGCCTTGAGCTTATCGTCAAGCATCTCCTGAACCTGTTCCGGAGTAAGCCGATCAAGGCGAATTCGGCCTAGAGAGGGGATAATGTGCTGTCTCGAATACCGTTCATATCCGGCATAAGTTTGCGGGCGTAAAGAACCTTTGACCGACGTCAACCATCCTTCCATAAAATTGGCTAAAGTTGGTATGGTTTCGGTCGGCAATCTACCTAGACGGCGTCGCTCTTGAATAAGATCATGAAGTTTGTTCGCCACCTCACTCCGAGTTTCCGCGTATACGACCTTCCGGCGTCGTTTACCTCCGACCCACCCCAAATCTAATCGTGCTTCCCATCGACCATCCTGGCGATGAGTAATCGAGCCTTCTCCACCTCCTCGTCTACCTTTTGCCACTAGGCAATCTCCGCCAGGTCGGGGTTTTCCCAGATAGTTCGATTAGCTATCCATTCCCTCAAACGGCCCATTGGTACCCGCACAGTTCGATCAAATCGCACCACCGGCAGCCGGCCGGAAGCCATCATTTCGTAGGCCTTGGTCCGACTTACCCCCAATATCCGGGCAACTTCCTCGGACCGCAACAACTCAACCGGCAGATCGACAATCTTTTTCTCTTTTTCCTCATTCATCACGCCACCTCTCTAAATTCGCCCTTTCCATAGGCGTACTCGAACTCCCTGATTACTGCCTGGTGATGGGGTTTGAGCTTCTCGCCCGCGTCCTCAATCCAGGCATTGAGCATCGATCGGCCCTTCAGCCCGTAGCACTTGGTTATCACCGCCAGAGATGGGGTGACCGCTCGATCTATCCAGCGCAGCACCCGGTCTACGCTCAAATCCTCGGATGGCCTGGTTGCCAGCTTGCCCATCCGCTCGGTGCTGCCAACGAACTCCTGCCACCAAGGCAACAGCTCGGCCCCTCTGATTCCATGGAGTCCGTCTTGAGTTGCGAAATCGCAGAACTCCCGCAGGCACCCCATCACCAATTCCACCTGCCGCTCGTCGCACCAGCGCAGACATAGCAGCTCCTGAGCTATCGCCTGGGCCTGCTCTCTTTTGATCTCCAGCTCAATCCTCGTTGGTCCTCTTTTGTCATAGATGCGTAGCCATCTCGGCGATGACCTGCGACCGATGTAGAGGGTGTTTCCCTCTCCTCTGCCGTTATTGGCTACCCAGCTGTGACTAACCAGCTCATCTCGACCTCGCTTAGCCCAAGAGATGATGTGGTTCTCCCTTACCGCCTGGTAGGCATCCTGAGGAGTAAATGGCACGTCATCCACCGCCAGATCAAGACGTACAACTCGGCACCTGCATGCCCGCCTCTGCAACCGATCAATCAGGGTAAGTAGGCCGTCTACCCCTATCCGCTGACAAGCCTTCCCGGGCAATTTGAGATGAACGTTCTCTTCTGCCCCTTCAGAGAAGCAACCGTAGAGCAGACTCGCTCCCAGGTATTCATATCGATTCCGATAGAAGGAGGCTCCACCCTGCTCGCTCCAGCCATTCAGGCGGACTTGAACCCCCTCATGAAAGGCCTCCGAGGCAATCGCCGCCACCTCATTGGGCTCCATCCCAAAG
>JBOHUW010000318.1:0-2750 GCA_050734895.1 Candidatus Dormibacteraceae bacterium
GGGTGACGTCATAAAGCTGAAAATTGTCATTAGGCATCAATCAAGCTTAATGTAGAGGCAATGTTAGAGATTGCCCTCGCCGCCGCCCGCGCCGGGGCCCAGATATTGCGACAGGCAGGGTTGAAGCCTCGAATCGGGCGCACCAAGAGTGGCCCCGGCGATTATGTGACCGAAATAGACGAGGCCAGCGAGGCCGCGGTGATCGAGATACTGGAGCGAGAAACCCCGGAGATTCCAATCCTCGCCGAAGAGCGCGGCGGGGTTGAGAGCACAACCATGTGGGTGGTCGATCCACTCGACGGCACCGCCAACTTCATTCGCGGCCTTCCCATCTTTGCCACCTCGGTCGCCCTGATCAGCAACGGCATCCCCGAGGTCGGCGTGACCATAGCCCCTTGGCTGAATTTGGAATTTGCCGCCCAACGTGGCTATGGAGCCACTCGCAACGGCAACTTGCTGCCCCGGCTGGGCCAGACCGATCCCGCTCAGGCGCTGGTCGTAGTTGATCCTCCTTTCCGAAAAAAAGAAGAGCTACGCCCCTCTTATCTCAAGCTTTTAGAGGCCTCTCTATCTCACTTTGAAGACCTCCGCTACACTGGATCAGCCACCCTTAACCTGGCCTGGGTCGCCGCCGGAAACCTGCATGGCTACGCTGTCCGAACCCTCAGCGGCCCGTGGGATTCGGCCGCCGGAGCAGTGATGTTGGCCGAAGTCGGAGGGGTGATCACCGACTGGTCAGGCGGAGCTAGCTGGTTGTCCTCAGGCGAGGTGCTGGCCGGCTCTCCGGCCGTCCACGCGCTGCTGCTGGAGTTCGCTACTTTTCAGCGGTAGACCTCACGCCGATGACCGATTTGGACTACCAAAATCACCACCTGATCCTCATAGATTTCATATAGAATTCGCCAATCTCCGACCCGCACTCGGTATAGCGGTTTCCAACTCCGCTAACACCTCACGGAGAGGATAGCTCACCCGACCACTGTCTTCCCATTCGGCATGGGCCTCCATTCCAATACGAGCATCCTCGGCATCCTCGTAAGCTTCAATAGCAGCGGCCCCGGCGGCAGCCACCCCAGCCGACACAACAGCAGCTACCCGCTGACCATGGCGGGTCAGGTAGATAATATTGCCCCCCATCGCCCCTACAGCAAGACGGCTTAAATCCTGGCCGTCATCACCCGAGATCTCATAGGCGTTCTCACTCATGCCTTGATCATACCCAAGGCTCACGGCTGTGTCATGGGGCCCATCCCACCGTCGGACATGTCGGTAACGGTTACCACGAAGGGCCGCATCATCTCGGTGTCTTCATGTTCGAGGATGTGGCAGTGGTAGACGTAGCGGCCAGGGATATCAAAGCGGACGGCAACCTCGACGATGTTCCCAGGGTTAACTCTTATGACATCGTTCCACCCATGAACCTCACTGGGGTCGAAGCTCCTGGGCGGATTTTTCTGGTCGGGCACCAGTGGCACGGAGGTCATGCGCGTCTCGGGATCATAGAAGTTGTTCCCGTTAGCGTCGGAGACAACCAAGAGAGCGCCGGCCGAGTTGAGCGGCTGGAACTGGGATTGGTGGATGTGCATGGGGTGGGTATCACCAGTAGTGTTGACAAAGCGCCACACCTGCCACTGCCCCACCCTGGGGCGTAGTGCAATCCGATCATAAAAGGAGACTCGGCTGCTCGATTTTGCCGGGTCGTTAGGCAACCATCCCTCGACCCGATAGGCCTTGGGAGCCAGGTCACCGGGGAATTGAATCGAGATCTTCCCGGCTGGATCTTCGACGATTTCGTGCAGATAGAGATGGCCCGGTGGGTTGGTCTCCGCCAACAGGATGGTCCGGTGGTCATGCCCGCTGATCGGGAACGGTTCGGGCTCACCGGCAGGTGCCGGTTGTTTGTTGTCATGCACCAGACGTCGGAACGCCGGGTTGAGCACGGCGGCGGCGGTGCCGGTAAACAGCGAGTGAGGTGCACCAGACGGCTCTGCATGATTGTTCACGTCAAGCCGGAGAACCCATGGGTAGGGGTTGCGACCCGGCCGATCGCCCTGGCTCAACAAGGTGGACAGCGACGGTATCGGTTGGCCGCCAAATGGAGCAGGCGCGGAATTGATCAGGAAAAGCTGTTCACCATCAGCCAGTCCGGTGAGGTCAACCAGAATATCGATCCGGTCAGAAGATGCCACGGTAAGGGCCTGGTCGTCACCGAGCCGCCAGCCTCGCCAAAGCAGGCCACCGCCAGTGCCGATCACCAGAACCCGGTTGTGCTGGGGCGTGACCACCGGAGCGCCCGACTTCTGCTGCACGCTTACCAGATGCAACCGATAGACGCGCGCATTGCTCGCGTTGAGCAGCCGCAGTCGGTAGACCATCGGCCGCAGCGCCAGCCTTGGCCACAGCTTGCCATCGACCAGAGTCAACGGATTGAAGGATTCGGCGGTGTCGGTGGTGACCTTGTGCAACAACCGCAGCTCACCGTTAACCACATCGAGATTGCGATCTTGCATGAGCAGTACGATCTCGCCATCCTGCGCACTAGCCGGCAGGCCAAGCTCTTGTTCACGTGGGTCGCGCAGCAGGTATCCACCAGCCAGCCCTGAATACATGTGGTAGCGAGTACCGTTCATGGCATGGTCGTGATACCAGAGGAACTCGCCGACCTTCCCCAACTCGAGATCAGAATTGTCGTAGCTGTGGGAGTAGGCGGAGAGCTGGTCGGAGCCGGTAGCGGCCATGTTGTCCGGCCA
>JBOHUW010000319.1:0-2750 GCA_050734895.1 Candidatus Dormibacteraceae bacterium
GGCTAGCAGATCAGCCGCGCGGAGTTGTTACCGTGATTCATGGGCTAGGTGAGCATTCAGGTCGATATCAAGCCTTGGCTGAGGCCATGACCACCCGCGGGTGGTCTTGTTATGGGGTGGATCTCCGAGGGATGGGGCGTAGTCCAGGGCGGAGAGGACATATATCCAGCTGGCAACAGTGGATTGATGACGCCTCTGCCTTTCACCAGATGGTTTGTCAAGAGAATCCCGATTTGGAGGTGGTGCCGCTCGGCCACTCTTTTGGTGGTGTGGTTTTGATTACCGCAATTCTGGCCGAGGCGATTCGGCCGGAGCGCTTTGTCCTAACCAATCCGGCTCTCCGCTCCTGCCTGAAAGTGCCTGGTTGGAAACTTCGCCTAGGGCGAATTGCAAATCGTTTGCTACCGGCTCTGACGCTGCCCAGCGGGGCTGAACCCGAGCTGGATTCCCGTGATCCTCAGGTAGTTGAGGAGATCCGTCAGGATCCGCTGGGCCATCCGTGGATTTCAGCGCGCCTGCATGCCGAGTGGAGCGATGCCTGCGAGTTGGCCTTAAATCGGGCAGCGGAGATCAAAACCCCTTATTTGCTAATCCTCTCTGGAGATGACGCATTGATCGACGCCTCGACTGGACAGGAATTTTCCGCTCGTTCCAACTGCAGCCAGGTGGTGAGTCTCTATCCCGGTCGGTTCCACGCGCCCTTCATTGATTTGGGTTCGGAAGAGGTATTCGCTGATCTCTCGGAGTGGCTGATTAACCATGCTTAACAGGTGGGGTGTAGTTTTTTCCCAACGCTACTTAATCTGCTCTCATGGGCAGAGTTGGAAAGCAACTGCGAAGGCCATTCACCTGGATGGTGATTGCCGAAGTGGTGTTAGTGACGGCCTGCTTGGTGGCAAGCTGGCGAATTTGGCAGGATCGCCAGCTAGTTAACTCATCACCTGGAATGGCAATCGGCTTTCCATCTGAGCATTCCAACACCCCCTCGCATCGAAGGCCAGATCTACCTGAAACATCGCCGGTGCCAACTCCGGAGTCGACTCCAATTCCGAGTTCAGATATCGACTCCAATCTTTCCTGGCAGCTGATCCAAGGCATGAATAGCCAAGAGGCAGCGATGGAATCTGGTCAGTGGCAGTTAGTGGGAGCGATAAACCAGTGGTTAAAACAGTACTTCGATAAGGTTCTACAACCAAAAATAGATAAGGCTGAATCGGCTGGGCTGCAATCGAGATGAAAAATCCAACTGCAGTTTATTTGGAAACCTCAACGTTACTTTGGCTATTGAACCGGAATGGGCAATCCGCGATGATGGCAGATTGGTTAGCGGAGCCCAACTCAATCTTTTCCTCTCAATTGGTTCAGCTGGAGATGGTCAGGGTGGCACGACGCTTGGGAGAAGTAGAGTTGGCCCGGGTCAGATCACGGCTTCGCCGAATCACCCTGCTCCGGATTACCCCGGCCTTGATGCACCGAGCTGCCTGTTTGGAGCCCTCCAGCCTCCGCCCGTCCGAGGCTCTGCATCTGGCCTCGGCTGAATCTCTCCACTCCAGCCTCCGGGCCTTTGTCAGTGAAGATTTACGGCTGATCGGAGCGGCTGTCGAGCTTGGACTTCCAGTTTGGTCGGTATCTACCCAAGGTTGGATTCCCTCGCTTGCTCACCCTCTTGAGCGATTAAAGGCGGATTCAACTTGGAGTAGCTGAGTAGCGTAAACTGCAGCAAGCGGCTTGAGCCTTAAGTTGCGCCTGTAGCTCATCGGATAGAGCGCATGCCTGCGGAGCATGAGGTAGCAGGTTCGATTCCTGCCAGGCGCACCAAACTATTTTTCTGAACAAATTCGAGTTCAACTCCAGCGCATGCTACTCTCTCTGTCCCTCTTGCGATCGCTTGCAATACGCTTGACAGGTGCATGTGGCATGCGCTACAATACAGGTGATTTGCCTGGAGTGTCGCTGAGCGATTTCATTGGTGTTGGAGGGGGCCAAACATGCAGGAATTGAAAGTAGTTAGTCGTGAATCTCAGTCCCCTCTCGAAACTTTGGTCGATGATTATCTTGCTCATTGCCGAGCTCGTGGATTATCCTCCAACACCGTCAATCAGTCGTACCGTTACCCGCTTATCGGCGTTTTTTTGCCCTTCTGTAGAGAGCAAGGAATCATGGAAGTTGCAGGCATCTCCAACCGAATCATGGATCGACTCTCGAATCACTTGCTGGAAGCTGGCGGTAAAGATGGACGACCGTTGTCAAAGCACTCAGTGCACTCTTACACCCGGGCTATGAACCACTTCCTCAATTGGGCTAAGCGAGAGGGAGAACAAGTGGAAGCTAAGGGCCAACTGCCAAAGCTGCCTCGGAGGCTTGTAGAGGTTCTCTCTCGCGAAGAAATCAAGCAGATGGAGGATACTGCCAAGACTGAGCGTGATAAGCTAATTGTCCGTATATTGGCAGATACAGGAATCAGAGTGAGTGAACTGCTCGGACTTCGAATCAATGATTTGGTGGATCGGAGCCGCAATTATTATCTCCACATTCATGAGGGTAAGGGCGCCAAGGATAGGCTCGTACCCGCCCCGACTTTACACCGACGTATCCGCATTTACGCCGAACGGGGTCGGCCAAGGGATGCGGTGAGTGCAAAGATTTTTTTGTCGCTTCGTCGTCGACCCAACGGTGATTATCAACCGCTGACGATTTCGGGGATCGATCAGATGGTCCGTGGCTTGGGAGATTCCGCTGGTATTGAGAGG
>JBOHUW010000320.1:0-2748 GCA_050734895.1 Candidatus Dormibacteraceae bacterium
CCACTGACCAACCGCCGATTCTGGGTGGTTCAGCTCCTCGTTTTCGGCATCGCCGCCCTCTTTTGGGGAATCAATCAGATGAACAGCTTCGAGTTCGCCGACATTCCCAGCTACGCTCTAATCTGCCTTTTCGTCCTACCCATAAGCTACGCCGCCCTCAACTTCGGCCTCGCCGGATCCCTCGCCACCGCCGCCTGGACAGTTCTGCTCAGCCTTCCTCCAACCCTCCTTCACTCTCCCCCATCACTCTATCTCTGGGCGGAGGCGACCCAATTCATCACCCTCATCTTCGTTGCGCTGGTGGTCGGTGATCGGGTGGAGCGGGAGCTGCTGGCGCGCCGGGCGCACGAAGCCTGGATGCTCCGCGGCAGCGAGGCGGAGCGAAAACGAATCGCTCAAGAGCTGCATGATGAGCCGATTCAAGCCCTGATCCACCTCTGCCGTACGATCGATCAGCGCGGAGGGGAGCTGACCGAGCTGCGCGTTCAGGCCACCTCGGTCACCGAAGAGCTGCGTCGAATCGCCCAGAATCTTCGCCCCCCCACTCTGGACGACCTCGGCTTGGTCGCCGCCCTGCACCAGCTGGGAAGAGAGTTGGAGCAGAGGGCAGCGATCAAGGTTCAGCTAGAGGTAGATGGAGCTGCCCAACGACTCAACTCGGAGATCGAGCTGGGCCTCTTCCGGATCGCCCAGGAGGCCTTCCGCAATGTCGAGCGCCACGCCAAAACCAACTCGATTGTCCTCTATCTCACCTTCTCTGAGTCGGCTGTTGAGCTACGCGTTCAGGATCTGGGAGCCGGCTTTGAGAGCGGAGCCAACTGGACCCGAGCCGGCGCGCTGGGGTTGATTGGCATGCGGGAGCGAGCCAGCTTATTGGGAGGGGAGTTGAGCGTACACTCCACTCCAGGCCAGGGAACGAACATACGCACTGTGATTCCGATCTGATTAATCGGGCCAGCCCAGTGGTTCGGACACCCGTTAGGATCGGCCCCTACTGCCCGGTCGCGGCGGCCAGAGTCTCAACCACAAATTGATTCATGCTGACTCCTTCACGCTCGGCAGCTTCCACAACACTGCGGTGCAGACGATGCGTGGCGCGCACCATAATCTTGCCCGAATACTTCGCGGCACTGTGCGGCTCAGGAATACCATCGCCATGTTCGAGTGCAACCGCAAGCCATCCGACAAGCGCGTCACGAATCATGTCGTCAAGCTCTAGCCAACTGTCTGCCTCGGTCATGCACCCCGGAAGCTCAACGACCTTGGCAAAGAATCCGCCTCCATCTGTTCGCTGGACCTCAATAGTCCAATTCTTCTCGGCGAGTTCTCGCGCCTGGCGTTCGATGTCGAGTTCGGTCACGGACACGTTATTCACCTCCTTCATGATTCTTCAAGATTCCTACCGCTGCCTTTACGTAAGCTGCATCAAGATGGGGACGCCGATGTGCGAATGCAATCTTGGCTCCTGTTGACGGATGGCGATAGATGGCATGCGAACCTGACTGACGAACCTGCTCAAAACCAAATGCTTCGATTGCCGAGATCAGCTGCGCGGGCGTTACGGACAGTGGATTCCGTTCAAGCTTTGCGAGTCGCTTCTGAGCTTAACTCACACCAATATGCTATCGCATGCGACAGCATATTGGTGCTCCATCTTCGCTGAACGAGCACCTGGCCTATACCGCCTTAGAAGGCAAGCTCTGTGGCTATCTTTGGATGCCTCTTTTCGATGCGCGAGCGGGATTCATTCAAGTCACCGGAAAGGTTCCACTTTGCCTTCGTCCGTTCATCCATAAGGGTCATAACGCGCCATGACAACTCGAACTGCGCGAATGGATCGGAAGCCGCCTTCCGGATGAGCGAACCCAACCCACTCACCTCCCTTACCCTAAGGCACAGCTCCAGCCCCTCCCACTCACGGAAGTCATGGCCGTAGGCCCTCATGAACTCATCGACATCTTCCGCGCCAAGATCAAATCGATCCCTGAAGTAAATGATCTGCATCAGATCCCATACCCTCGAACCAAGACGTACTTTATCCCAATCACCCATCAGAACTTTGCCTTCTACCGTTCTCATGAGATTGTTCGGATGCGGGTCTCCATGAATCAAGCCGTATTCCAAATCTGGCTTTACGGATTTCTGCTCCTCCCACTCCTGCCAGTCTTCGCTCAACTGCTTTATTCGCCCGCTCAGCCACTCTCGATGCCCGGATGCGAAAACTGTCTCTGAAACTTCCTCAATCGCCTGCTTAACCGAGAAGAAAGGATCTTGCAAAGAAGGAACTTCGAAGGGAGGGGCGGGAAGTTGATGCAATTCTTTAAGGATTTTGCCCAGCTCGCCTCCAGTTGGCTGCTGGTCTTTCTCCCGCTTAAGGTGTTCTAAGAACCAAAAGGAGATGGTCCAGCCGTCTTGGGCGAAAGGTTCAATTTTCATTGGCCGGCTGGTTGGAAATCCCTTCTCCCCCAACCAGCGACACACCTTAACAGAGGCTCGGATCTCTTCTAACATCTCAGGTGATCCTGATGGTCGGGCTCTAAGCGCGAGCCCCCACGATGGCACAATAATCATGGCGTTGGCGTTGTAATGAACCAGCTCCGCCTCACCTGAATCGACCCCGACCAGCCGGCAAATTTTCTCTAAGGTCTCTCTCTCTTTTATCTCTCGCCGATCGGCGAGGATACCCACTAAAATCCCTCTCTTCGACCGACTATATCAGGCACTCCACAAATTTACCCACTTACAATG
>JBOHUW010000321.1:0-2737 GCA_050734895.1 Candidatus Dormibacteraceae bacterium
GACCAATTCATAATTCACGCACTATGTCATCTACAGGAGCCGGGTCCACGGGATTAAAAGGGTAATCGGTGCTGTCACCTTCTTGCCCCTAAAATTTAGTACTTTATATTGTCAAATTATTCTAATATGTGCCAAGTAATTCCATTATTATCAGAAATGGTCTTTAGCAACCTAAACTGGAGGAGTTCTCAACGATGGAATGTGCTTTTTGCGGAGCTGAAGCGGAGCGAGCCGCCGGCTGCGGACTGACCCTATATGCCGCCCCGGGAGTTCAGGTGGGCCGAGTGTGGCTATCCCTCTGCTCCAACGACATCCTCTACGTAGCCACTCTGGCCCGAGAGTGGCATCGGCCTATACCTCAACCGGTAAGAAATTGGGACATTAACTCCGTCCATAACGGAGAAGGCCGCCCGGTTATTTGAGCCAGAATGACCAACATCATCCCTCGGCCCTTCCCCCCTCCTCCTTCTTCTCTTCCAGATAGGTTTGATAACCGCGATAGGCTTCCTGCTTCCGGGCATCGACAATTTTGGTATATCCCTGCATGGTGCCCAGGGTGGCATGGCCTAATACCTCCTGGACCAGCCTGACGTCTCCCCCGCTCACCTCCAGTAGGCTGGTGGCGGCGGTGTGGCGAGCCACGTGGGGAGAAGCGAAAGACCATACTCCCAACTGGCTCCTAAGTCGGCGTACGACATGTCGCGCCCCATCGGTGGTTAGACGGCGATGACCTGCTTTCGACTCGGAACGATCATAATTGATAAACAGCGCCGGGCTGGTGTCGGAACGTAAATCCAAATAACACTTCAGCGCTAGACCAGCATCTTGGGTCAGATAAACCACCCTCTGCTTGGCACCCTTCCCGGTTACCACCACCCGATTACCCTGGCTGGGTACCGCGGCTCGATCCAGGGCCAGAGCCTCCGAAATCCGACAGCCGGTACTGATCAAAAAGTAGACCAGGGCTCGGTCTCGCTGCTGGAGTTCGGTCTCCGTCGGAAGATTGGCCAAAAGACGGGAGAGTTCATCGGCCGGCAGAGGTTTGGGTAAGCGCTGCTCCACTTTGGGGAGGGTGATTCGACCCGAGAGATCCTCGCTGATCAGCTCTTCCCGCGCCAGCCAACGCAACCAGGAACGAACTGCTACCAGGGCGCGCTGACGGGAAGCCGCTCCCTTGAGATGCTCGGCCAGATAGCGCTGATAGGCTCGAAGGTCGCTCCGATCCAGCTCCGCGAGCAGTAGACTGTGGCCTTGAGAACGCAAGAATTCCGTGAGTTTGGCCAGTTCACCGCGATAGGCACGCACGGTGTTAAAGCTACGGTTGGCCTCTAACTGCAGCCAGCCGATATATTCCTCAATAGCGGCAGAGAAGTCAAGCCCGGCCATGATCCATCATCTAATAGCGCACCCTCTTAGCCACAACTGTACTAATCTGGCGGCATAGCATGTGGAAGCAGTCTCAGAGCGAAGAAGAGCTCCGTCAACTCCTGGATCTGGTCGGACTACGTTATACGGTGGGACGGGATGACGAGGGATTCCCCACCGCCAACTTCCGATTTGCGGTAGAGCCGGATGCCAAACCCATCCGCTTTACTGCCGTGCTTCACGAACCAGTTCTTATCGTTAGCGCCCACGAGTCTTTCGCTGCGGCTGAGGATCACCTAAATGAAGAGCTGGCCCAGCTCAATGAGCTGAACTCTCACTGGCTCCGCGGCAACGTCCATCTGGATTCAGAAGGCTCCTCCTATCAACTCCAATCCGGCGTTTACCTGGGAGCGGGAGAGCACGCTCAAGTCGCTGTGCGGGAGGGCATCTTGACCATCCGCGATGCCGTTCGCTGGATTCGCTCTGGCTGGTGGCGTTCGGTTGATTCGAGTTCGGCTTTCGAGGAATTTATTCAGCTCCAGAACCTCCATCTACCCTCAACCACCAACGCCGAGGCGCTGACCCACTTAAATCGATTTTGGGCCGAGAGCGGAATAACGATGCAGATCGACAGTCAGGGCAACACCCTCTCCGGACATTTTTCTGCCGCCGATACCATCTTCAACTTGAAAGTCAGCTACCTCGAGGGACGGGTGATCCAAATCGAGACTCGACCCAATCAACCTCTCAAATCTACCCCAGCCACCGCACCGTGGGAGATGATCCAAGAGTTGAACCGCAAGGTGGATGCCGGAGCAATAGCTTGGTCAACTACCGACTCTCATCTGAGTTGGCAGGTAAGCCTACCTCTCGCCTGGACTGCAGTGGACTCCACTCTGGCACAGTGGATTATTCACGCTGCGAAGCAGGTCAACACTCTGATTTTGGAGTCTTTAGCTGCACGTTAAATAGTAAGCTAAAAACGCAACAATCGGTAAAGTATTTTTGGGTAAATTGGTATAGTTAGATCGTGTCTACCTATCTGCCCCGCGTTATCGATCAAGAGCTTGACGAGCTACTTCCCTCACTTCCCGCTATAGCTCTCGAAGGGCCGAAAGGGATCGGAAAAACAGCAACGGGGGGCCGTCATGCCGCCACGCTAGTTGCCTTGGACGATCGGGCTCAGCGTGAGCTGCTAGCGGCGAATCCGAAGCGTTTAGAGGAAGATAAGACTCCCATTTTTCTCGATGAGTGGCAGAGGTATCCCGAGGTATGGGACATGGTTCGGCGCAGCGTCGACCATAATCCGGCCGGGGGACGCTTCCTACTCGCCGGCAGCGCCACTCCCACGCACCCCCAAACCCACTCCGGT
>JBOHUW010000322.1:0-2732 GCA_050734895.1 Candidatus Dormibacteraceae bacterium
GCCATGTAGTGGTTGTGTCTGGTACCAAGAAGGTTTTTGCCTGCCCAATAGTTTTGAATTTCTGAATGTTTTCAGGCAAGCAGGTACCTTCCAACCAAATCGGAATAGGTTGGCCGATTACCCGTGCAGCATCGTCACGCCAACACACTCCAATGTATTTTATTTCGACATTTTCAGGATCAAGCTGTCCGGACTCCCTCTCGATCCTGTACATGTTCATAGGCCTGATGAAAACATCATCTTTACAGCCAAGGGGCACGTCTTGGGATATCATTACGATTGCTTGTTCCCAAAACACTGGTTCTAATATTTGCGCGGCAGCCTCCGCTGCTCTTCGCTCTGGAATCCGATAACCGGCAAAATTAGTAACCAGCACGAGGTGACCTTGTGGCGTATCCCATGCCACTAAATAGACTCGAGCAGGGAGCGCAGAGCGTTCTCTTAGAACAACTTCGCGACTGAACACTATTGGTGCTGGTTGGGCTGCGTCTTGCCAAGTGGACAGCCCTCGGTTGTTATCCGGATCCCGAACCGGTCGACCGGTTTGTTTGCACCACCGATCAATTGAAGAAGCTTGCCACAGTGGATGGTCATCAGCGTCCTTGGCATCGGGCTTAGGTAACCGATCTGCCTCGGCCCATAAGGCCCTTGCCCGTCCCTCGGAGATCCCAACACGTCTCGCCAGTTGTGCCAGCGTGTAGTACTTCTCGAACCGGTTATCGGGGTTGCTGAAAAAACGCATGCGACTACATTACCACATGGGAGCGGTTCGGCAACGGCAGCAGAGCGGAAGCGCTCGTGCTGGAATCAGGCTTTGCTATAGCCCGCAACTGTCTCTAATGGTTCGTATGCTGTTCCGTCAACTAGCCATGTTTTGAACTGTGGTGCGCCTGGAGGGAATCGAACCCCCTACCTCGCGGTCCGGAGCCGCGGCTTACGGTTACCCAACCTAACGGTACCTTCCCGAATAATCTCAGCTCTAATTCAAAAATGCCCACTAAAGAGATTCGCCATCACCGAATTTCACCAGTTAATAACAACTTTTCGTAGGGCGTTTGTGAGCATTTCTGTGAGCAATTTGTCGAACTAGTCGGCGACAACCTATCCATCCCAGCAGCACCATGGCAGACAATCTCCATCCGGACGGGATCGAATGGTAGGTGTTGCTAACTCGTCGTCTGAATGCCACCGTCACTTTAACCGGTGATGGATACGCCTCGATGGCTTTTGCCACTGCTGCCTGAGCCTTGGAGGGGAGGAGCTTGCCCCGTAGTATCTGTTCTGCCTCGGCAAACTGATCGTACAACCGTCCCAGAAGCACTACGTCCGTTCCCGTTATGCTAAGCGGTAGCCTCTGTAACCAAGACTGGCTGAACCCCCACTCTGAAGCAGCCATTGATATGTAGGGAGCCGCCACCAGAATTACCTTTTCGGGTGGGAGAAGCTCGGCTAACAAGACCCGTGTTGAAGGGCGGTCCCACTCTTTACTAATCAGCATCAGCAAGGGAGGGCTGTTGCGCTGCCCGAGGCGGCATGCGATCAGATTGCAGAGGATCTCAGCGTAGAGTACCCGACCCTGCTTTTGAGCAGCAGAGCGCTTCTTCCGGAAATGCCACCAGCTCCAACCGTGACTGCTGGCCGCTGAGAGCATCCGGAACGTGGCGGTGACTGCTGGACCTTCGATGCCAGTTAGGTTCATCGGGGACATAGCCTTACAGTTTGCCCCACTGGTCCTGGATCACACCGCCGATGTAGGCTCGCAAGCTCTGAGAGCTAAGGTCGCCGAGCAAACAACTCTTCTGAAGAATCAGTCGATCTGATCCAGTCCCGAGCCGAGGGATTGATCCATCCGGCAAGTTGCAAGGCTTGGCCCCGAAGATTTTGCAGAGGCCAGCCATGTATTGGTTCATGATGACCAATACGGTTGCGTAGTACGTGTAGGCGGGAAACGATCCGTTCAATTTCAAGTCGCCGTTGACCGGAGAAGGCACGATGGAGAGAAAATCGCCAGAGCGTTCCATCGTAGCGACGAGCAAGCAGGTATCTCCAGAACCCGAGGTTAAGTTCGCAACCACACGTCCAGATGTTTCAACTCGACCATCACGAATAGCACGACGACGAGCATTGGCAATGTCCTCAGAGGTCTGCTGATTAATCAGCTCTGAGATGGTCAAATACCATCGATCATCGCCATACCGGTGCCTTGACCACTCGCCAAGCTGCCTATGGAGAGCATTGCGAAGTAGGACCTCGACATGTCCCAGGGTACTCCAGAGCGCCCCGGAAATATAAGCATTCCACTCATAGGTTGCAACGGCACGATGGGGATCTCCACCGCAGGCCATCCTGTAGGCCCCCAACCGGTCAGATGAAAACCAGGATTCAAGTTCATCAAGCATAGGCATGGGGTAAAATAATGCCTGAAGACCCTGGTGCGCCTCTGATTCAAGCGGCCGGGGTTTTGCTATATAGATTTCAGCGACTCTCCGGGAGCATTCAGAGATCGGGAATTCTAACCCCAGCTTCACGGCCCGAAACGGAGAATCAGGCTCCCTATGACATCTTTCCCCTTCCGCTTTGGCCCTTTTTGAATACGCTTTTCTAACTTTATCATCCCTAATTGTCTCGCTCCGATCCCCCTCGTCTCTAGGAATTTGGTCTCAGAATGATCTCGGCGAGGGGGATCGAAATAATCGTAGAATTCAATTTCTCGGAAGGACAATTGTGAAGGT
>JBOHUW010000323.1:0-2723 GCA_050734895.1 Candidatus Dormibacteraceae bacterium
CCCTCCTACCCTCCCCCACCGGGGGGGAGGAATCTATGGTAAATAAGGAGACCGACTTGGCTATCAACCAGCTCTCAGATCGACCGCCAGCGGCGGCTGATGCGCCCTCCTCCCCCACTCTGAAAACCGAGCCGAGTAAGCTCAGGTTCACCAAGCCGCACCGTGCCGACCTGCTCTACATCTATCGGATGATGCTTCTGATTCGCCGCTTTGAGGAGCGCGCCAAACAGGAGTACACCCGGGCCAACATCGGCGGCTACTGCCATCTCAATCTCGGCGAGGAGGCGAGCGTGGTGGGCAGCATACTGCCCCTCAAGCCGGGTGATTACTTCTTCACCGGCTATCGCGAGCACGGTCAGGCGATTGCCCGTGGACTGGCTCCGAAGGCGGTGATGGCCGAACTCTTTGGCCGGGAGACAGGCACCTCCCACGGCCGGGGCGGCTCGATGCACATGTTCGACTCCAAACGCCGCTTCATGGGCGGCTATGGAATCGTCGGTGGCCAACTCCCCCTGGCCGCCGGAGCCGCCTTCTCGATTCGCTACCGCCGCGAGGTGTTGGGCGAAAAACCCTCGAAGGCAGGACAGGACATCGTCTTCTGCGCCTTCGGTGATGGGGCCAACAACATCGGGGCCTTCCACGAATCGCTCAATCTGGCCAAAGTGCTCCATCTACCGGTAGTTTGGTTCTGCATCAACAATCAGTACGGAATGGGGACTTCGGTCGAGCGTGCCTCCGCCGTACCGGAGATCTATCGCCGAGCCTGTGCCTACAATATGGAGTCGATCAGAGTTGATGGCATGGAGGCTTTGGAAGTCCTACAGAAAACAGCCGAGATAGTTGAAAAGACCCGGCAGGATTCGCAGCCTCGCCTGATCGAAGCCGTGTCTTACCGCTTTGCCGGTCATTCGGTGATCGATCCGGATAAATATCGCTCCGAGGAGGAGAAGATCAAGTGGCGGGAGAGCGACCCACTGCGGCTCTTCGAGCATCGGCTGGTCGAAGCCAAGGTGGGAGGCCAGGATGATTTCGCCAAGCTGGATCAGGAGGTATTGGCCGAGGTCGAGGAAGCGGTACAGTTTGCCGCCGCCAGCCCGGAGCCGGCGGTGGAGGAGCTCTACCGACATCTCTATTCCTCGGAGGACATTTAAGCATGGCTGAGACACTTTTCCGAGCCGCGTTACGCGAGGCGCTCGATGAGGAGATGGCCAGAGATCCTAAAGTTTATATGATCGGCGAGGAGATCGGCCACTTCGGGGGCTCCTATCGCATAACCGAGGGGCTGCTGGAGAAGTATGGCGAACTGCGAGTGGTCGACACCCCGATCTCCGAAGAGGGCTTTGTCGGGGCGGCGATCGGCTCGGCGATGACTGGCCTGCGCCCGGTGGTCGAGCTGATGACCGTAAACTTCTCCCTCGTCGCCTTCGACCAGATCGTGCAGAACGCAGCCAAGCTGCGCTATATGTTCGGCGGCGAGGTCAGTGCTCCAATAGTATTGCGTATGCCGGGGGGGGCCGGCCATCAGCTCTCCTCGCAACATTCGCACAGCTTTGAGGCGCTCTACGCCTCAATCCCCGGACTGGTGGTGGTCGCCCCGACCACTCCGGAGGACGCTAAGGGGATGCTGAAGGCGGCTATCCGCAGCAACGATCCGGTCATCTTCCATGAAAGCATGTCGCTCTACAACATCAAGGGAGAGGTGCCGGGAGAGGATTACACTACCCCGATCGGCCGTGCCGCGCTGCGTCGACAGGGCACTGAATTGACCATCATTGGGGTCTCACGACAAGCCTTCCAGGCAGGGCAGGCCGCCTCCAGGCTGGCCGAGGAGGAGATCGACGTCGAGCTAATCGACCTCCGTAGCCTCCGCCCACTGGACTGGACAACCCTCACCGAATCGGTCAAGAAAACCAGCCGCTGCCTGGTGGTGGAAGAGGGATGGTCAACCTATGGGGTAGGAGCGGAGCTGGCGGCCGGATTGCAGGAACGCTGCTTCGATTACCTTGATGCCCCGATTCGTCGCATCGGCAGCGCCGAAGTGCCAATGCCCTATAACCGACAGCTCGAGAAGGCGGCCATTCCCTCGGTCGAAGACATCGTTCGCGCCGCCCAGCAGCTGGTCGGGCGAGGCGGAGAATAAGTTATGGCCGAGGTAAATATGCCCAAGCTCTCCGACACCATGGAGGAGGGCACGGTACTGGAGTGGAAGAAACAGGAAGGGGAGGAGATCAAGCGCGGCGATGTCCTGGCCGAGGTGGAATCGGATAAGGCCAGCTTCGAGCTGGAAGCCGAGGCCGACGGCAAGCTTCAAATCCTGGTCCAGGCTGGTACTCCGACGGCGGTGGGGGCCCCGATCGCTCAAATTGGCGGTGAACCCGTCACCAAGGCTCCTTCTCCGGTGCGAGAGCCAGTCAAATCCCCACCACCATCTCAACCGGCGGCTCCCCCGCCCCCATCATCCGCCCTCGGCCCAACTTCGGAGAAGGAGAATCATACCAAGTCCTCTCCCCTGGCTCGGCGGTTGGCCCGGGAGCGAGGTCTCGACTTGGCCAACATTGAGGGGAGCGGTCCAGGCGGCCGTATCGTCAAGAAAGATGTGCTCTTCGCCGGCGGCCCCTCCGGGCGAACTCGGGCAGCGCTGCCAGCCGAGTCGGTCGGGCTCAACCGGATGCAGATGACAATCGCTCGCCGGATGGTGGAATCCAAGTCCACCGTCCCCCACT
>JBOHUW010000324.1:0-2722 GCA_050734895.1 Candidatus Dormibacteraceae bacterium
GACGATGAACAAAACCCTGGGGATCTCCGCGGCGACGTTCGGCTTGGGCGGGGGCCTGTTCTTCATCGGCTACTTCCTCGTCGAGGTACCGAGCAACATGATGCTGCACAGGTTCGGCGCACGCCGGTGGATCGCCCGGATCATGATCAGTTGGGGTATCGTAGCCGCGTGCCAGGCCCTGATCCAAGGTGAGGTCAGTTTCTACCTCGTCCGAATCCTGCTCGGTGTCATGGAAGCAGGATTCTTTCCAGGCGTGATCCTTTACCTTACCTTGTGGTTCCCCACCGCACAGCGCGCCAGGGTGGTGGCACTGTTCATGGTGGCTGTTCCGCTGTCCACCGCTGTGGGTGACCCTGTCGGTGGCTTGCTGCTCAAGCTCAATGGAGTCGCTGGACTGGCCGGTTGGCAATGGCTGTTTGTGGTCGAAGGCGTTCCCACAGTATTCATCGGCCTGGTCGTTCTTCGTTGGTTGATCGACCGGCCCAATCACGCGTCGTGGCTCACGCCGCAGCAGCGCACCTGGCTGACCGGCACCCTGGCTGCCGAGGCACGGGAGAAAACCAGCAACTACTCCATCACCATGCGATGCTCCTATGCATTGTCAAGCCCTTTCCCAGCTTTCTGAAGAACAGGAAATACCTCTCGAGCCACGTAGCGCTTAAGGCACCGGATGATCTCCTTCTTGCTACGGCCTTCTGCAGTCCGCCGCTCGCAGTAAGCAATGGTTTTCCCGTCCCAACGCAGCCGGTTGAGAATAACGCGATATAGAGCGGCATTAGCCTGACGATCCCCTCCACGATTAAGCCGAACACGATCAGTACGCCCTGATGCAACTGGGATAGGTGCAACCCCGCATAGATGAGCAAAGGCCGACTCTGAACGTAATCTTTCCGGGTTTTCACCAGCAGTCACTAGCAGTTGCCCGGCAACGTCAGGCCCCACACCCCTGATTTGCATTAATTCTGGACAAACGCTCTTCAGCAACGGCTCAAGCTGACTATCCAACTCCTGAATCTCCGTTGTCAGGTATTCATACCTACGCGCCAGAGAGCGTAAAGCGTATTTGGAGGCATCAGCAGCTGAATTAACACCACAGACTCGAAATCTCGCACAAACACCGGCAAATGCATGGCGGCTGAGGCCCCTCAGCCGCTCCCGAATCTCCTCCGGGGCAGAGGCTATCAAGCAGCGCATCTGATTTATCGTCTGATTTCGTGCCTTGAGTGCCGAACGACGACTAACTCGAAGAGCCCTAATCGCTTCCACCTTGCCATCACGTCTCTTCGGCTGTCCTGTAGCCGTCCCCGAGAGTACTGCTCTTGCAGCTGCTTCCGCATCGACCGTATCTGATTTACCCCTTCGGTAACGAGTTTGGCGGTTAGGTCGGTCAACCTCAAAAATTTGATGTCCCCTCAAAGTTAGATGCCTGGTTAGACCAACTCCATATGCTCCGGTCCCTTCGATACCCAGGGCCAAGATCGTTCCTAAACTCATGGCCCACCTCTCAAGTTCGCGATGGCCAGCCGCGCTTGTAGGAAAGCTTTGTGTTTCAAGTAGGCGCCCATGCTCATCGAGCGCTGCCGCTACATTAACGTCGCAGTGTGTATCAACTCCAATCGTCACTTTGCGATTGGTTTCTGGCATCCTAGAAATAGTTGTCATATTGCTTTCTCCAAATGGCTTTGTGACACACCTCCGGGAGAGCGGACAAGACAGTGATGGGCGCCTGGTGACGCAGGCTCCTATTAGGTCACGACCGCCCGAACGGTGCTTGCAATGAGCTCCGATCCGGTCGACAGATCGTATTAAAGGCTTTGAGCCAGTCAGGCGCAGAGTCAGACCGGAACGGAGCTTATTTTCATTATCACTGTCAGGCGCTGGTGAACCCACGGGTGTTGGCGCTCTCGCTGGTATACTTCGCACTGGTCTTCGGCCTGTACGGTCTGGGGTTCTGGGTCCCCACCATCATCAAGAAGAGTCTCGCCATCCAGAGCAACCTCAGTGTGACGCTACTGGCAGCAGCCCCCTATGTGGTTGGCGTCGTAGCGATCATCTACTGGGGGCGCCTCGTCGACCGGCGTGGCAGTCCAGCACGCTTGACGGCCGTTCCCATGTTCATCGGCGGACTCGCGCTCGCTCTCACCGCATTCGGTACCACCATGCCCTGGCTAGGCTATGCCGGGTTGTTCGTGTGCGCGGTTGCCATCATGGCCTCGTTCCCAGGGTTTTGGACATTGCCGGGTGCATTTCTCTCCGGTGCTGCGGCTGCGGTTGGCATTGCCGTAATCAATGCCATCGGAAATCTCTCCGGCTTCGCCGGGCCCTATTGGATCGGCTTGATGACCGGATTGTTCGGTGAGCCAAAGTGGGGTCTTATCTCCATTGGAATCCTCATGGTGCTCGGAGCGGTGGGAGTGCTCCGCCTCGGCAATGCACCACCGGCTACCCGCCGTGGTGATACGTCGAGCGCGAGCCCCACCAACCAAGGAGACTCCGTTGACACCATCCAGATCGACGCCACGGACAAGCCCTCCCTTGCTTGACCCAGAAAAGGCTGGGAGCTGTGGCAGGTTACACGGGGGTTACACAAAGACGATAAAAAGGTGGCAGGCTAAGTAAGCAAAGTATGCGGAAGAGTGAAATTCCAGTTCAAAATGGCGGAGAGGGTGGGATTCGAACCCACGATAGAGTTGCCCCTATAACGGTGTTCGAGACCATCGCC
>JBOHUW010000325.1:0-2718 GCA_050734895.1 Candidatus Dormibacteraceae bacterium
GGCGAAGCCCGAGATCGCGCCAAGCGGACGCGGTAATAGAATGGTTGCTCGGGCACGTGTCGACGAACGGCACTTGATCCTGAAGAAGTTGCTCATGGATCCTTCGCTCCGATTTACCGAGGCCGGACGTGTCCTCATCCGCCTGCTACACCCGCTCACTGTGGACCTTAGAGAATGGGAACGGCTAATCGACATTTTGCCCGGACACTGTACATCAACGATCTCCGATGCGGCCCGCGCGTGCGCCCAGACGTGGCAAGAGTTCGCGGACCAAATGGAAGGGCGCTGAAAGACGGATCCCTGCCAGGGCATGCGAGAAAGAAAATTTTCTCCTAATTTGGGGTTATGCGGTAGGGCAGACCCGTGGTACATCGAAGTATACGAAGCGTGTGCTCCGAGTTCGCTGACTGAGGAGGGGCGCAGCCATCCGGCGCCACCAACTTTTGGCGAAGTTCAGGACACTTCGTCTTCTCTTCATCGAGTTTCTCCCATCCTGATGTGCGAGATGGGGTGTTCTGTGTTTTTATGGTGGAACGTTCAGGAAATTCGGCTCGCCGAGAACCGGAGGAGGGGATTTCTCCACGCTGCGGGTTGACTCTCGGCCGAGCCCGGGTTCAGGCTTTCATAGGTGGTCGGTGCTTAAAGTAGCCGGAATGAAATAACTAGTCCGCTCGGAAGGATTGCTAAGCTCGCGACCTGCGGCGATGCTTATTTCACTGGATTTGTTGTTCTATTCCGGTTACTTAGCATCCGTGCCCGCGCTAGAAAGGTGATGAGCAGCAGATGTCTTTACATTCGGCAAACCCAACCGGGTCGCTGCGGCGTGTGTCGGTTTTCGATACCACCCTGCGTGACGGCGAGCAGGCCCCGGGGAACGCAATGAGCCCAGCGCAGAAGCTGGAGATCGCGCTGCGGATCGAGGAGCTTGGCGTCGACCTCATTGAGACCGGCTTCCCCGCTTCCTCTCCTAGTGAGTTCACGGCGACAAGGCTGATCTCCCAGCACCTAACCAGTGCCCGCTTCGTGACGTTCTGCCGCGCGGTGCGCAAAGATGTCGAGGTCGCCGTTGAGGCTGGCGGCGTGGCCAACCACCAGGTCCAGATTATGGCCACTGGCAGCGACTTGCACCTGGAGCACAAGCGCGGGATCAGCCGACGTATGGCAATCGATGAGGTCGTTGAGGCGGTCCAGTTCGCCCGCTCGCTGGGTTTGACCGACGTATCAATACCGATCGAGGACGCCAGCAGGGGGGAGCCGGAACACCTGCGTGAGATCACCGTAAGCGCCATCCAGGCCGGTGCCACAACCTTCGTCCTCGGCGATACTTCGGGTTGCCTGCTGCCTTCGGAATACGGCCACTTGGTCGCCATGTTTCGCGAGTGGGCGCCAACACCGATCACCATCTCTACCCACTGCCACGACGACTTCGGACTCGCAACGGCGAATGCCGTGGCTGGCGTCCAGGCTGGCGCGAACGAGGTTCAGGCGACCCTTGGTGGCATCGGTGAGCGCGCCGGCAACACCCCGTTGGAGGAGTTCGTTGCATTGGCGGACTACAAACGCCAGCAACTCGGTTTTTACACCGACGTCAACACTGAGCTGATGTACGCGGCCTACTCTGTGCTGCGCGGAGCGATTCAGCTCGACGAACCGAGAAACAAGGCAATCTTTGGCACCTATGCATTCGGTACTGCGGCCGGCGTTCATCAGCAGGGCATGCTGACCAATCCGGCCACGTATGAGTACGTCGAGGCATCGCGCTTCGGCCGTGAGCGCTCGATCTTGATCAGTCGTCACTCAGGTCGAGTGGTGCTGCGGCACCTACTGGAGCAACTGGCAGTCCAGGTCGACGACGCAAAACTGAGCGAGCTCTACGAGGCACATATCGCCGCCCGGGCCGACGGTGGCTGCGAGCGTCTGGAGGACTTGCGCGACCGCCTTGTCCGCGAATTAGCATCGATCACACCAGGGGGGATCCTGTGATCAGCAGCGGGGAGACATTGACCAAGGAGCGGCATCGGTTATCGGAACGTGACCAGTGACGACGGCGGTGAACGCGGCGCGCGGATTTGCGGCCGAGCGCGTTCGCAACATCCCGGTCAGCGGCCTGGTAGAGTTGCTGGACGCTGCGAGATCCATGGGCGCGGTTGACATGGCCTCCGGCGTTCCCGGCTGGCCTATGCCGCCGCCGCCGATGATTGAGGCTGCGCGCGAAGAGCTGCGCACCGGCAGCCATCAGTATGAGCATCCCAATGGCAACGTCGAACTGCGAACACAAATCGCGGCTTCGCTGTCCACGCCTGCCAATCCAGATACCGAAATCACCATCACCGTCGGTGGGTCCGAGGCGCTATGCGTTTCGATGCTGTCCGCGGTCAATCCCGGGGACGAGGTGATCGTGCTGGAGCCGTTTTATGAGAACTTCCTCAGCGCAATCGCCACGGCCGGTGGTCAACCCCGATTCGTCCGGCTGCGGGCACCGGAGTGGCGGTGGGACTCCGCCGAACTAGCGGCTTCGTTCAACACCCGCACGAGGGCGATTGTGCTTAACAGCCCCAGCAATCCGACGGGACACGTGCTCAGCGAGGGGGAGCTGTCCGAACTTGCCGTGATGTGCCAGCGTTGGAATGCGACGGTTGTCTCCGACGAGGTCTACTCCCCCTACATCTTCGACGAGCGCACGCACGTCTCGGTTGCCGACGTCCCTGGGTTGCGGGA
>JBOHUW010000326.1:0-2702 GCA_050734895.1 Candidatus Dormibacteraceae bacterium
GGCCAGCAGGGCATCCAGGATGGCGTCGGAAACCTGGTCGCAAACCTTATCCGGATGACCCTCGGTAACCGATTCAGAAGTTAGGAGGTAAGAGTCGGAAGAAGAAAAAGAAGTCACGATTAATCCCCATAATGTAGGGGCGACGCAGGCGCCGCCGGATAAAACAGCAAGGATGAATAGTTAAACTGCATCTTTGGCGGCATAATACCGGAGTCGTGGACGGCGAACATTGCCGTCCAGTTTAGGACGGCGTTGGACTAGTCGTCTTCGCTCTGTCCCAACAGCTGGGCCTGCAGCTTGAAGATGTCCTCGATCACCCGCTCCACCTTCCGCCCTTCCAACCGGTGATTGGGAATCAGACCAACTGATCCCAGGCCGGCCCGCACGGTACTGCCCAATCCGGCGTCGACTCGCCGCTGTCCCGCCACCAACGCCTCTTCCAACGGAAAGAGGCAGCGGTCGAGCGCCCGAGCTCGCAGCGGAGAGATCTCCAATTCAAGTATTTCTGACGGCCGCTCCAATACTGCGGTAGTGCTGACAGATTCGCGCTCTATTAAATTGTGATTCATGCAAATCCGAGCCTACGGACGCCCCTAGAGTTCCGAAAGGGTAGTTTTTTCCCTTGTCTGGGCAGATGCCCTGGCCTCGAGTAGGCATTTCTCCTAGTTGGGCCAGTTGGGGGCTAATGCCGATGCCGTCAAGTCAAGGGCCACAGCCGGGGATTTGACGACATGGAGGCTGAAGTCTATAGGCTGAGGTTAGAATTCCCCCATTCGGGCCCGTAGCTCAACGGCAGAGCAGCGGACTCATAATCCGTCGGTTCAGGGTTCGAATCCCTGCGGGCCCACCACTTTATATTGGATAGCTAAGTATAAATAACCCAACATATAGCGGATCAGGAAAAGTGGTGCCAGGCATTTTAAGTAGCTTGACGACCCTCTTGACGACCTAAAACACGGTCCATGGCATTTAGCTGCCTCTTCTCTTCAAGTTTTTTCCTGTGTCGAGCAATTGACAGGCACTAGGCTTCCTGCAAAATCTAAACCTCCAAAGCCTGAATCTAAATGTCTTGTCTCGGACATCAGGCTGGGCCCCAAGATCTACTACCTTCCATTGAATTCAGCTCTTACCCTTCCGCCCAATCACCAGATCACTGGTAGTTGCTCGATACCACCTCTAACTATCGAATCGGTTCGGACCTTTAGGTCAGCTACGGGTATTGCCAGGCGCAGGGTTGGAAATCGTTGGAAGAGACTTCCGAAAACGGCTTGGAGCTCGATTCGGGCCAGGTGAGCCCCAATGCAGAAGTGCGGACCGTGACCAAAGGTCAGGTGAGGATGACGTTCCCGGTTTATGATGAACGCCTCAGGCTGGGAAAAGATGTGTTGATCGGTATTACCGCTTCGGGTTGCTAGTAAAATTAGATCACCGGCCTCAATGGTGACTCCCTGGATCTCGACTGGGGCATTAGCGTAACGGGGAGTCCCCTCGTTCTCTTGGATGGTCTGAAGTGGGTCAATTGGGCCGGGGTGACGAAGGATTTCTTCGACCGCGGCGGGAACCAGTTCAGGGTTGTGCTGGAGTGCCTCCCGTTGAACATCGTTTGTCAGTAGCAGTACGGTTCCTCTATCATAGCGGCCACCGTCGTTTCATGACCAGCAAAAAGCAGTCCAGTGGCGAGTTCTGACAGGTAATCATTGGTCAGCGTCGAGTCCTTAATCTGAGCTTCAATCAGATCCGAGATAATGTCTTCTCCCGGATTAGTACGTTTGTCTTCGATAAGGCTATGCATGTACTTTATTAACTGTTCCATTCCGTTTCTTGATCGAGCAGAATCGATCGTATTACCTAAGTCTCTCGACCATTGCCGAAAGTCTTCTCTGTCTGCATAGGGCACTCCGAGTAGCTGGCAGATGAACAGTACGGGGAGCGGAAAAGAGAGCGCCTCGTGGAGGTCGACGGGTGGTGTCTGAGGCTCCAGCTTGTCGAGCAAGTCGTCTACTAATGTCTGAACCCAAGTTCGAAGAACCCCCAAACGCCGGGCAGAGAACGCTGGAGTAAGCAGCCGTCGCATTCGTGCGTGCTCAAAGTTCTCAGAGCCTGGAGAGCCACTCGGATTTCTTATAAGGACCGATTCAGATAAACGGGAGGCATTCTCGGGGTTCGGGTGAGACCTGCCAAGTCGGGGGTCTGAAAGCAAGGCCTTAACTAGATCGTATCCCCTTATCTGCCAGGCGGGATCACCGGTAAGTGTGGTCACTCGCCTAATTCCTTGGTTGGCCTCCATTATTTGTAACGTACCATGGCGGCCCCCAAAATTTATCTCGCTATGGAAAGATTAGTCATCAATTGCCTGGTAGGCAGTGTTCCAGAAATCCTTGAAGATGTGCTGCTCATCTGGAGTATATGCAATTACCTGTGTCAGCAGGATTCCAACTAGATCCTCTGCCGGGTCGGCATATGCTGTCGTGCCAAAGACACCGTTCCAACCGAACTGACCTACAGAAGCCAAATTGCGCCGATGGGTACGTACTGACATTAAGAAGCCCCAGCCACCTTCGTTGTCGTAGCCAAAGAAGCTTTCCAGCTTCTCCTTGTCTACTCTCTGTTCCGGAGAGGTCAGATGGTTCATAGTCATCAGTTGGACTGAGGGCCGGGACAAAATTCGTTCGCTACCATGCCTACCTTGATTCAAAAGCATC
>JBOHUW010000327.1:0-2702 GCA_050734895.1 Candidatus Dormibacteraceae bacterium
CTGTCGAGTTCTTCTCCTCCAATAAGGAAAATCCTCTAACCTTGATGGGACCAACACCGAGAGTGCAAAGGCTGCTGGAGGAGGCGCTAAGTGCCTGCTCGAAAGCTGTTCCCGGTGGTCCAGCAGTGCGGGGAATCTCTGGAGGAGCTGATGAATAAGGAAAAACCAGATCAACTATCCTGCTCTTCAGTCCAAAAAGAGTTTAAGCTGCTCACTGCTCAATACGATGGAATTCAGGCTCACTTTTAGGCTCGGTTAGCTTTGAGAAGCGCTCAAAGTAGACGGCGTGAGAATATCCGTAAGATGGAGTTAAAGTCGATCTCCTAGGCTTAGCCGGCGATGTGCTTCACGAGCCCGGGCCTCGGCCGCACTCGCTCCATAGCGAGCCATCACCTTCCGATCCCGCCATCCCCCGATCTGCATGAGATCTTCCTCGCTTCCCCCCGCCTTTTTCCAGAGGTGAGCAAAGGTATGGCGGAACATGTGCGGATGAACCCCGGTCTTCCCCTCTAGGTTGATCCGAATGTTGGCCATCTTAGCGCGGCGTTGTATCAGATGGTGAACTCCATCCCCTCGCAGGTATCCCTTCTGTGATAACCACAATGGGTGTCCAGGCTCGCCATCGGGCCCTTCCGTAACCAATTTTGCGTAGTAGTGACTTGGACGTATTCGCAAATATCGATCGAGCGCCGCTGCTGTTTTGGCTCCGAACGGAACCATTAAGAATCGATCGCCTTTAGTGTGAACGCGCGCTACTTGCTTATCCACGTTGGTATCCTCGACTGTCATCGAAACGATCCCGCCTCGGCGTAGTCCGGTATCCATCATCAACCTAATCAGGGCCGCATCGCGACGGTCCTCGAACTCTCTGCCCTTGCAGGCATTGAGGAAGGCTTGCAGTTCATCATCACTGAGCACCTCTGGAGGATCCTCGTCAACCTTCGGTCCTCGCATCCGATCCATTGGGCTTCGATCGATCTCCTCCTCTTCTTCCAACCAGTTGAAAAATTTACGCAGCGCTGAAAATCGGCAGCGCACGGTAGCTGGCTTAATCCTCTCTCCGGTCTTCTCGGCTTTTCGCTCTCTAAGCTCGATCAGGAATTCCTCGATTTGCTTTTTCTGGACCTCCACCGGGTTGGTTGAATAGTTGTGTTCCATTAGAAATCTATGAAACTGATCGTTTGTCTCGCCGTAGCTACGCAGGGTGGCAATGCTTGCTGGTTTCCCGGTTGACGTCTGAGTTCCGGCTCTCAGGGCACGTTGAAAGCTGATCCAAAGGGCTTGCCAGGCATCTTCTGGCCGATGCAGGTCATCTCGCATTTAACCCATTATCACGAGTGAGAGCGGTGTGCTGATGCTTGCGACTCGTTATCAGGGTTTTTTGAGTTCAGTTAAATGGTGGGCCGCCCTGGACTCGAACCAGGTGCCTCCGCGTTATCAGCACGGCGCTCTGCCGGTTGAGCTAGCGGCCCAAGCAAGGAGAAATTATAGTGGCAGGGGCGAAAGGACTCGAACCCTCAACCCTCGGTTTTGGAGACCGATGCTCTACCAGTTGAGCTACGCCCCTAAAAAGGTAATACCCTGCGCCAGTCCATTTTAACCGGTAAGGGGGAGGCTTGAGTGGAGGCTCTTTCTCTTCTACAATATAAACATCAATATGCAGCAGGCGGGGGCCCATACGATCTCACTTCAGAGTGGGGTCAAGCCGATGATCTCGGCTCGGCGCATCTCTCGTCGAGTACGAGAGTTGGGTCGGGAGATCTCGGCGCTCTACCACGACCTGGATCAGCCGTTGATCTTGATCGTGGTGCTCAAGGGGGCGACGGTCTTTGCCGCTGATCTGTTGCGCTGTTTGAACATTCCAGCCGAGTTGGAATTTGTCCGTGCCTCCAGCTATGGCAGTGGAACTTCCAGCTCGGGAAAGGTTAAATTTGCTCACCTGGTCGAGGGTCCCTTGACCAGCCGGCACATTCTGTTGATTGAGGATATAGTCGATTCTGGTCACACGATCAATTTCATCTCCGAGCAGTTGAAGCATCACCAGCCGGCCTCGGTACGGCTGGTGACCCTCCTTGATCGACCGGCTCGGCGGGTGCAGCCAGTAGAGATCGATTTTTCCGGCTTTACTATTCCCGACCGCTTCGTGGTGGGCTACGGATTAGACTACGCTGGCCTCTACCGGGAGTTGCCGGGCATCTACAGTTTGAGTTAAATTCCTGATTACAATCTCGCGTTCCCGCCATCGGGGATCGCTTTCCGGATAGTCGATTCGGTAGTGCCCTCCTCTCGATTCTTCCCGGGTGAGGGCAGCCTCGATGATCCATGAGGCGAGCTGGCGCGTCGCTTCAACCGAGGGTGACGCTCCCCGATCACTGGCCAGTTCGGCTTGGGCTTGGCGCAGTGTATTAGCGCGGCGGGTGGGACCGGCGGCCTGACTGATCACCCGCCGGAGTTGTTCTATACGCATCTCCCCTTCACCCCGCAGCTTGACCACCCGATAGTTCGAAATCGGCTGGGTTCGGCTGGGTGAAGTGGTCACCTGGCCGGCGCGTCGCCCCATCACCACCGCCTCCAGGAGGGAGTTGCTGGCCAGTCGATTAGCCCCGTGCAGACCGATTCGGGCACACTCTCCGGTGCCCAGTAGGCCGGGGATGATGGTTCGCCCCCAGAGATCGGTAACCATGCCTCCCATCGTGTAGTGG
>JBOHUW010000328.1:0-2695 GCA_050734895.1 Candidatus Dormibacteraceae bacterium
GACCTGGCCGACGGCCACCTGGCCCGGCGGCGACAGGAGGTGACGGAGATGGGCAAGTTTCTCGATCCGCTGGCCGATAAGCTGCTAATGATCTCGGTGCTGATTGGGCTAGTCCAGCTGGATCTGCTTGCCGCCTGGGTGGTGGTAGTCATCTTCTGCCGCGAGCTGTTGATCACCGCGCTTCGTGCTCTTCGCTTCGAGCATGGGGTGGTAGCGGCCTCGACCTTGGGCAAGGCGAAGACTGCGAGTCAGAGTGGAGCGGTTTTGCTCTTGCTACTCTCCCCGCCCTATCCCGCTCTTTACCTTCCCGGCGAGTTGGTTATGGCAATTGCGGTTTTTCTCACCTTGGTAAGTGGGGCAGATTACCTCTGGCGCTTCCGTCACTTCTGGTTGGGCCGCGAACCCACTGGGGCCGCTGCGATGGCCGATTTCGATCCGCTGGTCGAGCAGATTGGGACTGCCCTGATCGCGGCCGGGAGATCGGTTGCGGTCGCGGAATCATGCACCGGTGGGCTGCTCGCCGCCGCCCTTACCGAGGTCCCGGGCAGCTCTCGGTGGTTTATAGGAGGAGTGGTTGCTTACTCTGAGCGGCTCAAACGAGAGCTTCTCGGAGTGAGCGAGGCAGTGCTGGAGAGTTGTGGTGCGGTCAGCGCCGAGGCGGCCCGAGAGATGGCCGAGGGAGTGCGCAAGCGGGTGCGGAGCGATATTGGCTTATCGATCACCGGCTTGGCCGGACCGACCTCCGACGAGAGCGATAAGCCGGTGGGGCTGATTCACCTCTGGCTGGATGGGGTTGGCGGGGGAGAGGGGCGGCAGCTCCAGCTGAGCGGTGATCGGGTGCGCAATCGGCAGCGTGCGGTAAGCGAGGCTCTGGCACTTCTGTTAGAGCATGTGGTAAGCTCCACTCAAGCGAACGTGCGTTCCGCGTAGGGGCTAGGCTTGCCTCGCCCGAACAGATAAAAATCAGCCGGTTAAGAGCTTTGACTTATAGCACTCCCATAAGGCAAAATCAGGAGAGAAGATGGCAGGAAAAAACCAATCCACCCCCACCGGCTCCTCACCCGGAGCAGGCAATAGCTCCGATAAGGAGCGGGCACTTAGCACTGCGCTGCAACAGATCGAACGGAGCTACGGCCAGGGCTCGATCATGAAGTTAGGCGAGGCCTCTATCGGACGGGATATAAGCTCCATCCCCACCGGCTCCCTTCCGCTTGATTTGGCCCTGGGAATAGGTGGGATGCCGCGCGGCCGGGTGGTCGAGATTTATGGTCCGGAGTCGGCGGGCAAGACCACCGTTGCACTGCACGTGGTTGCCGAGGCCCAGCGTAGTGGAGGGGTGGCCGCCTTCGTCGATGCCGAGCATGCGCTGGATCCGATCTATGCCTCGCGGATCGGGGTCAATATCGAGGAGCTGCTGGTCTCTCAGCCGGATACCGGTGAGCAGGCGCTGGAGATTGTCGAGGTCCTGGTCCGCAGCAGTGCCCTGGATGTGATCGTGATCGATTCGGTAGCTGCCCTGGTGCCCAAGGCGGAGATCGAGGGGGATATGGGGGACGCCCATGTGGGTTTGCAGGCGCGGCTGATGTCTCAGGCGCTGCGCAAGCTGACCGCGGCGATCTCCAAATCCAACTCCACGGTGATCTTTCTCAATCAGCTGCGCGAGAAGGTGGGCATTATGTTCGGTAATCCGGAGACCCAGCCGGGGGGACGCGCCCTGAAGTTTTACTCCTCGGTGCGGTTGGATATCCGAAAGGTGGAGGTGATTAAATCCGGGTTGGACAGCATCGGTGCTCGGGTGAAGGTGAAGGTGGTGAAGAACAAAATAGCCCCACCCTTCCGCACCGCCGAGTTCGACATTCTCTTCAATGAGGGCATCTCGAAGGAGGGCGGGCTGATCGATGCCGCGGTGGAGTACGAGATTATAGAGAAGAGCGGCACCTGGTTTTCTTACGGCGCCACTCGCCTTGGCCAGGGGCGAGAGAATGTCCGGAATTATTTCCGCGAGAACCCCACCCTATCCGGAGAGATCGAAGCCAAAGTTAGAGAGAAGGCCGCCGGGCAGGCGGCGCCTATCCCGGTTAGGACCCCGGTTGCTTCTGGCGAGTGATTCTGGACATTGTGCCCTCTAGAAACACCTCGTCCGACCGAGGGATCGGCATTCAAGTCTGCCTTTCACTACCTGGGTCGCCGCGATCATAGTGTTGCCGAGCTGAGAGCTAAGCTCCGACGGAAGGGCTACCCAATGGCGGAGGTGGATTCGGCTATTGATCGCCTATTGGAGCGAGGCTATCTGAACGATGAGACTTACGCTACAGCCCTCATTGTGCGACGTTCAACAACTCGTGGTCGGATAGCGATTGCCGCCGAATTGGCTACAAAAGGGGTCTCTCGCGAACTTATTGAGGAGCAGCTCTCTAGTCGGTTGAGTCATGCGGATCAGCTTCGGGCAGCGTTGCTAGTTGCAGAAGGCTGGCCAGATTTGGACCCCGCCAGATTGAGCGGCCGTCTGCAGCGCCGTGGTTTCGATGGGTCGGTGATTCAGAGCGTCCTTGAGCAAGCGAGAAGTTAAGTGCCAGCGCCGTGCTGCTCAATTCTTCCTATCGCTTTTTCCCATCTTTATTTCATTTAGGCGTCGTCATGGTAGGGGGATCAGGATGTTGAAGTTTTCCTGTAATCTTTTGTGCCCCGCCTCGGT
>JBOHUW010000329.1:0-2692 GCA_050734895.1 Candidatus Dormibacteraceae bacterium
TACAACGTCTTCGTCCCCGGATTGCTGATTCAGCTTGGCCTCTTCGGAGCTTCCACGGTCGGATTCGGTCTGATCGCCGAGCTGCGGCTGGGGGTGGTGGAGCGGATGCGGGTGACTCCGGTCAGCCTGTTGGCCCTGCTGATCGTGCGGGCGCTGAAGGATATCGTCACCATCCTAGTTCAGGCGATCATCATCGTCCTCCTCTCCCTCCCCTTCGGACTGAGCATCCATCCCACCGGAATGCTGATCATCCTCGGCTTGCTCGCCCTGATCAGCCTCTTCTTCGCCTCCATCTCCTATGCCCTCGGGCTGTGGCTGAAGAGCGAAAATTCCTTCGCTCCGCTGACCTTCACCGCCACCCTACCTCTGCTCCTCCTCTCCGGAGTGCTGCTCCCGCTCAGCCTGGCTCCAGCCTGGCTGAGGGCAATCGCCGCCGTCAACCCGCTCTCCTATGCGGTGGATGCCTCACGAGCGATCTTCAACGATCATCTCGGCGACCCCAGCGTGATTAAGGGGGTGGCGATCATGGCCGTCCTGGCAGTGATCGCGGTGGTCATCGCCGCCCGCTCCTTCAACCGAGCGGTGGCTTAGGTTTCTCGGTAGACCAGACTCACGGTCACTGCATCGAGCTCGGCACGCAGCTCCGGAGCCACCAGCAATCGACGTAAGGCTTCCCGCGCTTCCCGCTCTAATTTAATGATCAGCTCCTCGGCAGCCGCCAGGGCGCCGGTCGATCGAATCCACTCCCGCCGCGCCTCCACCCCCTCGGGGGGCACGCTGCCCAGCCGGAGGGCCCGCGCCCACAGCCAGGTCGGCTTGGCATTGATCAGGTCATCTCCATCCGGCTTTCCGGTCACCTCGGCCTGTCCCAAGGCCCCAAGGATGTCATCGCGCAGCTGGAAGGCAACGCCCGCCGCCTCGGCATAGGCCGGCACCGCCGCGATCAGCCGGGGTTCCGCACCGGCCAGGGTCATTCCCAGCTGAATCGGCCGCAGCACGGTGTAGCTCGCCGTCTTGTAGAAGTTCACCTTCAGGGCCTGCTGTTCATCGGGGGTGGCGGAGAGATCGAGACACTGCCCGAGAATCACCTCACTGCGTAGCTGATTGAGAACTCGCATCCCATCACTCAGGCGAGACCCGCTGAAACCGGCCTCGCAGAGCAGCTGATCCGACCACACCAAGGCCAGATCGGAGATCAGAATCGCCAACTCCGCGCCCAGGCTGACATGAGTGGCCGTTCGTCCCCGCCGAATGTCGGAGCGATCCATGAAATCGTCCTGGATCAGGGCGAAGGTATGAAGCAGCTCCAGCCCGGCGGCGGCGGCGAGGATCGATGCATCCACCTCTCCCCCGGCCGCCCGATACCCCCAGGTAGCCAGCCAGGGGCGAAGCCGCTTGCCCCCACTCGAAACCACCGCAGCAAGCTCATCGGCTACGCGGGCAAGGGTGGGGTCGATTGTCACCAGCTCACCCCGACGGGTGGCCAGGAAGCGCTGAAGAACTCCATCAACCTCGGCAGAGATGGCTTTGAGATCCGCCGAACTTCCGACTTGCGACCCTAGCATCGGCTCAACGCGAAATGTGGGGATCGTGGATCAGCCGAGAACGCAGCGTCAACCCGGCCCACCTCCCCCAGATCAGGGCCCAGATTAACCCGTTGATGAAGGCCGGTAGACCGCCAGCATAGTGCTTCCGGTGGAAGGTCCACATCGAACTGTGGAAGGCCCTCATCATCCGGCCGGTGGCCTGGCGGGAGGAGGCTCCCTTGATATGCAAAGCCTGCGCCGAAGGGAGATAGTAGATCTTCCAGCCCCCCGCCTTCAGTCGGTAACAAAGATCGATATCCTCACCATACATGAAGAAGTCGGGATCAAAGAGGCCAACCTGGTTGATTGAATCCCGCCGCACCAGCAGGCAGGCGGCGGTGCCAACGTCGATCTCATGCCGCCGATCCGCATCTTCGTAACCCATGTTGTAGCGGTTGAAGCGCTGGCTGTGGGGAAATATGCGGCTCAACCCGGAGAGGCGGTAGAAAGCCGCGCCGGGAGTCGGAAAACCGCGCCGGGCGGCCAGATCCAGCCCTCCATCCGGACGAGTAAGACGTGGTCCTACCGCCCCCACCTCACTGTGAACCAGCAGGAAATCGGCCAGCTTATCGACACAATCCGGCTCCAAGATGACATCCGGGTTGAGCAGCAAGATGAAGCGACCGGTAGCTCGCTGAAATCCCAGATTGTTACCTCCGCCAAAGCCAAGGTTTTCCGGGGCAGTGATCAAGTCAACCTGGGGGAAAGCCTCCGCCACCGCCTGTGCCGAGCCGTCCGATGAATTATTGTCGACGACGATAGTTTGGAATGAGATCTCGATCGATGCATAGAGTGAGCGGAGGGTATCGAGCAGCAGCTCACGCACATTGTGGTTGACGATTATCACGGAGACCAACGGTTCATCTGACATGCTTAAGGAAGGATACCCCCCTGACCGAGTAGAATTTGGCAGCGTGATAGCCAGTGCCACCCTTCTAGCTCGGATTCAGTGGGTTACAGAGAGCCGATTAATCCGGCAAAATCTGATCTTGGCCGGCGGCGGCATAGTAGCGGGGGTGGGCGGCTTCGTCTACCACGCCATTGCCGGGCGCGTGCTAGGACCGCAAACCTACGGTGAGGTAGCCTCCCTAGTCGCTCTCTACACC
>JBOHUW010000330.1:0-2688 GCA_050734895.1 Candidatus Dormibacteraceae bacterium
TGACTAACCATGGCAAGCTGCTCCTCGGGAAGCTTATCTACCACTCCATGAATCTACTCTCGAGCGGTCATGTTTGCATTCTATCATGAGGCCGTTTAATAACAGAAACCAACCAACAGCCTCTACAGAAAGCTTTTACCACCCAGATAAGGCCTCAGCACCTCCGGAATTAGCACCTGCCGCTCGGCCGTCTGGAAGTTTTCAATCAACGCCGCCAGCAATCGGGGGGTGGCGACGGCGGTGTTGTTCAGCGTATGGACGAATTTCACCTTGTCCTTATCATCGCGGTAACGCAGGTTGGCCCGCCGCGCCTGCCAGTCGTGTAGGGTTGAGCAGCTGTGGGTTTCACGGTAGGCCCCGAGGGAAGGAAACCAGGTATTGATATCGTTCATCCGGAACTTACCCAGCCCCATATCTCCGGTGCAGCACTCTACCACCTGGTAGCTGAGCTGGAAGCTCTGTAGAATGCTCTCGGCGATCGAGAGGAGCTTGACGTGCCATCGGGCCGACTCCTCGGCCTCCGGCTTACAGATCACGAACTGTTCGACCTTCTCGAACTGATGAACGCGGAGCAGCCCCCGCACGTCGCGGCTGGCGCTGCCGATCTCCCGCCGGAAGCAGGGCGAGATGCCGGCATAGAGAACGGGGAGTTGTTCCTCGTTCAGAATTTCCCCACTGTGCAGTCCGCAGAGGGCGACCTCGGCGGTTCCGGCGAGGAAGAGGTTGTCCTCGGGTAAGGAATAGATCTCTTCCCGGCCGTGAGGAAAGAAGCCACTGCCGAGCAGGGCCGATTCTCGCACCAGGGAGGGGGCGGTGATCAGCCGGAAGCCCTGCGCGGTGAGCAGATCGAGGGCATAGGAGTGGATCGCTCGCTCCAGCAACACCAGATCACCGGCCAGGGCGTAGGCCCGTTCGCCGGAGACTTCGCGGGCCCGGGCAAATTCAGTCCACCCCCGAGCGGCTACCAAATCAACATGATCAAGCGGTTGGAAGTCGAAGTGGGTTGGCTCGCCCCAGCTCTTGATGAGCACATTGGCCGCCTCGTCGCTCCCCACCGGAGCCTCGCTCCAGGGGATGCCCGGGAGGCGGAGGAGGAGGTCATTGAGCTGTTCCTCCAAGCCCTGCAGCTGGAGGCGCTGGCCCTGCAGCTGCTGATCGAGCTGATCGGAGCTCACTTTCAACTGCTGGCGGCGCTCCTCATCGGCCCGGGCAAACTCCCGGGAGATCTCTCGACGGCCACGCTGTCCATCTTCAACCGCGCTTTTCAGCTCTCGTACTTGTTGATCGAGCGCCAGCAGTAGATCGAGGTTGAGGTCGACTCCCTTGACCTCGATCGCTTGCCGGATGATCTCGGGCTGTTCTCGAATCAATCGACGGTCTAGCATGAAGGACTCAATTTAATCGATTGCTCACTTCTGATGGGGCGGAGGAAGGCATGGTTGTGCTTGACTTGGTCCGTGGGGCTTCGGCCGATTAGGATTGGATGCGCCCAAAGGCCAGTTGCTTGACATGCAGAAGAGCGGAATTGTCAATCCGCAAGCGGGCCCGTTCAATGCTGCAGAATGCAGCTTCGATTGCCGTCATGGATATCCACCGAGGCATTAGCAGCGAGATATAAATATCCGAGTGCCAATACAGAGGCTTAACTTTTGTCCTTCAGCCTCTCCATTTGGCGGGTGAAGTCCAGACTCAAACTGTCCGCACCTCGTCCGTTGGAGGGACATAAGGTGAAGTCATGAACTTCGTTAAGGCTCTTGGATTAGGTAAACCAATATCGAATATTTATTTGATGAACTTTGCCAGTGGTCCATACGAGCCATGGTTTGGGAGGAGAGTGTCGCCAGTCAGTCTTTACAAGTCAAATCCACCAGAAAATTCGGTACCGACAATGGTGATTTAAATCTTTTGCGAACTAGTTTGGGCGGATCGAAGGGAAAATTTAGGACGAGGAGGTTTGTAGTGAGATGGTTCATTTTTTAAGTACAGCGTCGATGGTGGCGGTTTATTTGGCTGAGCAAGACCCAAAACTTACAACGGCAGTAGGAGACTTAGTTGGCAGTTTGATTGGGGTTCTAAAATTGGCGGTACCCGCAGTTGTAGCCGCCTTCATGATTCACAAGGCGGTCACTGCCGGCGAAAGCAGCGTCAAGATTCTGATCGCTGAGGGAGTGATATTGGTCGGCGTTTTAGAAGGAGTTATGGCTCTCGTCAGTGCTTTGTCTCAACAGGCTGGACCGCATTAGAATTTTTTGACCCTTCATCCCTTGTCCGTCGTGAGTGCTCCGGGGCTTCGGCCCCGGGGCCTCCGGCGGGAGGGAATTCTCTCCTTTTAGATTCTCTCTGGAATGGGAGTGAACGGGGATTTTGCATATTGGGGAGCTCATTGGTAAGGTACCCACTGCAAGGCTATGTGTGAAGCAGTGAACAAATCCCCCAATGATTGACCTACTAAGTGCGGTATCAACAATTTCGGCGTACCTGGTGCCGGTAACGGCAACTCCTATCTCGCCCACGCCTCTCCCAGCTGTACCTCTCCCACCCCAGCCCAATCCAGCAGATATTTATAATTCCGTGGCGAATAGCTTTATTAGGCCCCTCGTCGGGATTTTGCAGATAGGAATACCTGCGGTTATTGCTGCCTCGATAATTCATAAGGCGGTTGCCGCCGAAGAGGAGGTCAGGGTTCTG
>JBOHUW010000331.1:0-2676 GCA_050734895.1 Candidatus Dormibacteraceae bacterium
CTCACTCACCTCTCGCTCATTCATCCTTTCTCTCGCATGTTGGGTATAGACCAAAGGCATGGTTCCAAAATATGGTCATGGGGTGGAAATGGGAACCCTGCCGGTTAAGAGGGGCTTAGGCCTCAGTTGAAGTGGTGGTCAGGGTATCTCCACCTCACAGCTCCAACCCTTGGCATGGGGTAAATGAGGCCGGGCCCGAGCCAGCCCCTCGCCCTTGAGAATCAGCTGCCATCGGTACTCGCCGCGCAGCCGGTGGGGATAAGCTGGAGACGGCCCCTGCACCTCAATCCCCCCCACCTCATCTAGGGCCAAACCGCTGCCCACCTGCTCCACCGCTGCCTCCACTCGTTCCAGCGCCAAATTCTCATCCGAGTGCCGGTAGGTAAGGGTGACCATCTCGCTCAGAGGCGGAAAGCGAAAGGCCCGGCGCATGGCCAGCTCGCTGGCGGCCATCGCTCGATAGTCGCCGGTGGCGGCGGCGGTAATCGCAAAGTGCTCGGGGTTACTGCTTTGCACTACTACTCGCCCCGGGCGTTCCCGGCGGCCGGCTCGTCCGGCCACCTGGGTGATTAGAGAGAAGGCGCTCTCCACTGCTCGATAATCAGGGAAGCGGAGCTGGATATCGGCATCAATCACGCCCACCGTGCTTACCCCCTCCAGATCTAATCCCCGAGCTACCATCTGGGTCCCGACCAGAACATCGGCTTGGTGATCAGCGAACTGTTCAAAGATATTCCAGTAGGCTTCGGGTACCCGCAGCGCATCGCTGTCTAGGCGCAGCACCCGCGCCTGCGGCCAGAGCTTGGTAACCGCGCCGCTCAACCGTTGGGTCCCCATCCCCATCGCTCGCGGCATCGAGCAGCCACAGCTGGGACAGCGTTCGGGCAAGCCTTGGACGTAGCCGCAGTAGTGACAGGCCAGCCCACCCAATTCGGGGTGCTGAACCAGCGAGACCGAACAGCCGGGGCAGCCGATCGTCTGACCACAGCCACGACAGAGAATGAAGGTGGCGCTCCCTCGCCGATTGAGCAAGAGAATCACCTGCTCGCGGCGATTGAGCGCTAAATCCACCGCTTCGATCAGTCGACGAGAGAGGGGCAGTCGGTTATTGGAACGCACCTCTTCCCTCATATCCACCACCTCCAGCCGGGCTGGCCAACCCCAAACTCGTCGCGGCAGCTCGGCCAGTGCCAGCTTGCCCTGGGCAGCCCTATGCCAGGCATTGAGTGAAGGAGTAGCGGAGCTCAGAACCAGCTTGGCCCCAGTCAATTCGGTGAGCTGGGCCGCCACCCAGCTTGCCTCATAGCGCGGGGTTCGGTTCTGATGGTAGGAGCTGGAACCCTCCTCATCGAGACAAATCAGCCCCAACTGCTCCAGTGGGGCGAAGATCGCTGAGCGGCTGCCCACTGCCACCCGTACCTCACCACGCCGGATTCGCCACCACTGCTGGGCGCGCTCTAATTCAGTAAGTCCACTGTGCAGCACCGCCATCGGCTGCCCTAAACCTTCCACACACCTGGACACCAGCTGGGGAGTGAGGGTCAGCTCGGGTACCAGAATCAGCACTCCCCGCCCGTCAGCCAAAGCCTCATTCGCTGCGCTAAGGTAGACCTCCGTCTTACCGCTGGCCGCCACCCCATAGAGAAGCGTTCGCGGCTGGGTTCGGATCATCTCCACTGCTGCTGTCTGCTCAGCAGTGAGACGAAGCTTGGGATGGGCCTTCTCCCCTCGCGGTATCGTGCATTCCAGCAGCTGACTGTGACGCGTCTGCCGCGTCGAATGCTCAATACCGCCGAAACCACCTGGCCGACGTATCCGCGGCGGTAACATCGCTCGCACGCACTCGATCAGCGGAGCCCAGCAGCGATCGCTAAGACGTTGGGCCAGAAGCATTTGATGAGGCAAAAGCAGCGGTTCGAGATCGGCCGAGCTCACCGCCCGTGCATTTTGCTCCGGCTCCCTCGAGTGGAGTTCCAGGACATAACCGTTCACCATGCGCTTACCGAAAGGCACCTCCACCCGGTGGCCAACCGCTAACTCCAACTCATCTGGAACCAGGTAGGTATAGGTCTCCGGCGAGATATGGCGCGCCGCCTCAACTACTATCTCGGCGTACTGGGCGGTGCTAGTCACACTCGGATTGTAGTTTCAGCCTCCCGCTGTGTGGTGATCTAATAAGCTGATCTGAATCATCCGATTAAGATGCCTCGCCAAATTGGGCGACCAGTTCGGCGGCTCGACGATCCTGGGAAGCGCGGGCGAGGAGCAGCTGGTGGAGGTTGTTCAGCCGGCTGAGCGCCCACTTGGACTGTGACTTAGCGGCGGATTGGTAGGCGTTGGTGGCGATGTCTGTCCCCTGCTCAAAGTTTCCGCTCTTCAGATAGGCGGTGGCCACGTCGGCCAGGACCACCGGGCGGAGGCGACCAAGCTGCTGCGTCGAATAACTGGAGAACCCGTCGGCGAATTGCGGTAGATAGGCGAGGTCCCAGGATCACCGCCACTGGTCAGGCGGGCCAGCTCGAGGGAGTTCCAGTCAACAGCTAATCGACTAGTGTTGTTAAGTAAGGGCTGACATTCCCAGGTGGAGTTTGATAGAATACGAACATGAATTCGGTAGCGCTGGAGGAGGTCCTTCCACCTCACTCCAACCCCTTCGAACAACCTCCCTTCCTGAAC
>JBOHUW010000332.1:0-2668 GCA_050734895.1 Candidatus Dormibacteraceae bacterium
GCTCATTACCCTCCTCTTCCCTGAACTGCCGGGGGTCGCACCCGCCACATCGACCCTGGCGGGCCGAGGTGGCGGGACACGGCGACTGACGCTACCAGACCTGGTTCAGGCCCGGTCCGCACTGGCCGGAACCGACTTCCGCGCGGTCGTCGCCCAGCGCCACGAAGATTACGAGCAGGAGCTACGTCACCGACAAATACCACGGGTGATGCTGTCTGATGGAACCCAACCCGAGAACCTCGCCACCCCCGGCCGGCAGCCAGCCGAGGGACAGCTGATCGGCACCCCAGCCTCCGCTTCAGTATTGGAGATAGTAGGCCTTGGTGTTCTCGATCCGTGAAATTTTAAATTGGTGAATATCAGCGCGCTGAGCCAACTTTCCACTGCTGGCTCTTCGACCGGATGCCGAACCATCGAGCGGCAGCTTGCGAGAGAACACCAGAGATGATATTCCAGATATCCTATTCGAACCTGGGAGACAGCTCCGGAGGAGAGGCTCGAACCCACAATTTTTAGGTTAACAGCCCGCCTTTCCTGAATTGATCGAGTTTAGATCTGCGTTCATTGGAGTTCGCCAAAATGCAGATCAGGCACTAATACCCGTGCTTTCTGCGGTCAAAATTGCAGTCAGAAGGTCACTCGAACGCCTCTGGATTTACAGACCAGAGTGGTGGGATGTATTGGTTAGAGAAGCGGTCATGCAGTGTTGCTCGGAGCAGCGGAATCTGGTAGGGCGAGATTTTTAGAGTATCTGCTAGCCGCCGGAGCGTGAGGAAATCGGTGCCGCGCTCTTTGGCTGCAGTCTGAATAGACTTTAGTTTCGTGGGTAGTTGGCTTGCGTCGAACTTCGCGCTTGATGGTTTAAGGCTATGGGTAGCCTTAAACCGCTCGTGGTCAATCTCGGACGGTTGCCTAAGGGTGTCCCGGACGGCTGATTCTGCTTGTGCTAGGGTGTTGCAACCCACAAGTCTTTGTGCTAGGACATTGAGGCTTATGACTCGGCTGAAGTCAATTTCCCAGATAGCATTGCTTTGGTCGTCAAGGGTTACTTGAGCAGAATGATCTCTTAGTTCAGCTGTGCCACGAAGCCCAATGGCTGCAGCGAAGAGTAATCCGGATGCTTCGGATGGGTGCCATTCAAAGACAGAGGTGAATCTGCCGGCGACAGCGGCGGAGAGGCATCTAGGAGAGTGGATTGCGTATTTCTGACAGCGTTCTATGACTAGTTCAGCGGGCAATTCACCGTCAAGTCCTGCTCCGATAACCACTATGTGGGTTGGACATGGGAGGCCTTGCAAAGCAGCTAGCGATAGGGCATCAGCTAGGGGACTGCGGAGCCCGGGATCTTTGCCGGTGGTTAGGATGTCTCCGCCAACATCGACGACGATGACCTGTCTGATATCCAAAATCCTGATGATTTCATGGAGCTGCTGAGAGAGACCATGTACCCCCTGTGAGGGATCCTGCATGTAGAGATTGGCATCGATTGAAGCCGCGAGCGTTGGGAGGGTTGAACCAGCTGGCGGCCGAGGCTTTGTGGATGGTGTTATGCGATAGTTGTACCGGCCTATCCGTTCCAGGCCCTCGAAGGCGGCTGCGTCTCGGGGACCAGGGACCGGATCGATGATGAGCCGGTCCCACGCCATTGTTGCAATGTCGGGGAGACTCCCTGGCAAGAGAGTCTCGGCTAGCATCGCAGCACCAATGGCATCACCGCCGGCTCCTGCTGCAATGAACAGGTATTTACCCATGCTTAGAAGATACATGCGCAGGGGTCTCTTGGGAAGGCGAATCGCGCGAGTAACCCTCAAAGTGTAAACTGGTAAGTGGCCAAGTCCACTGGGGGGGGGTAGTATGTCGCCTGAAATTCAACAATCTTTGCCGAAATATATCCAGATTGCCAACCACGTACGTGAGGCCATCATCCGCGGTGACTTGAAGCCGGGTGATGAGATTCCGTCAGAGCGTCAAATTGTCGAGGAGTGGCATGTATCACGCCCTACGGCTACGCGGGCACTTGCGGCTCTACGAGCAGAAGGAATTGTGGAGGCACGTCAAGGTTCAGGCACATACGTACGCGATCAACTAATACTTAACCGTCGCGCGAGGGATCGATACGCGCGGTCGCGAGCCACAGGACGTGCTTATGTGGATGACGAATGGAGTGAAATTGTCTCTGCCGAGCTAGCAAAAGCTCCTGAGGTGGTTGCTGACCCTCTCGCTGTGGAACGGGGGAGTCTCGTGATCCGGCGACGGAGGATAGTGCGTGATTCTTCCGGTCCCGTAGAAGTCTCAGTTTCCTGGTTCAACGGTCGGCTGGCCCAAAAAGCACCACGTTTGCTAGAGCGTTCTCGCATTCGTGAAGGAACGCTTGCGTATGTAGAAAGTACAACTGGTCGCCGTGGTCATGTAGCCCGAGATCGATTTGGAGTGAGGCTAGCCGATGTTGACGAGGCTCGGGAGCTAGCTCTTGATGATAGCCCAGCTGCACTCCTTATAGTACAGCACGTAACGTTCGACTCTGCTGGAGTTCCAATCGAGTTCGTAGAGGCTGCCTATCCTGCCGGTCGCTGGATGTTTAAACAAGACTATATCATTCCCGATTAGCCCTCAAAGAAAATTCTTGACACGGGAGAATCTAATCGCGTAAAGTGGACTTGTCCACTAG
>JBOHUW010000333.1:0-2632 GCA_050734895.1 Candidatus Dormibacteraceae bacterium
ATGCTACCGCGGTAACCGAGATTGCCTCTGGATTGGCCAGGTCCGTGGTGCGACGTCCGATCGACTTCATTCACCTTCCGGTGCCTCGTCGCGCTGATGACGGCTACTTCACTCCACTTAAAGTGCTCGAAAGACAGGAGGGCACGGCTCTCTACCTTGGCTTAGTGCACTTATCCGATGGCCTTGAGGGGACGATGCTTCGTATTGCGGCAGCCGAAAGGGTAGGGGTGGGGAATTTTGGCGTGGCGACCGAATGTGGCTGGGGACGTTGTCGGCCAGAGGAAATGACCAAGCTTCTCCAGCTCCATCAGGCAGTTTCCCAACCGGTGCATTGTCATTGATCTCTAAAATCGCACCTCAGCTACTTAAAGTCATGTTGGACGATCTGCCCTTTGGGGTAGCTCTGCACGATCTCCAGGAGGGATTCCCGATCCTCTACCGCAATCGACAGTATGCGAAGCAGGTGGGGATCGAGCTTGAGTTTGCCCGGGATCGGAGGCTCAGGGAGTTGGCGGAGGGGGTGGTCAAAGATCGCCAACGTGGACATGTAGAACTCAGTATTCCCGGTCCTGAGGCCACCTCTCTAGTTCGAAATTGGATTATGGTCCCACTGCTCGATGAGCGAGGAGAGCTGGTCGGGTTCATCTCTGTGGTCGAGGATCTGACCGCTCCGGTGCTGGCTCGGCGGCATATGGAAAGGGCTGTAGTACAGGGAATGGACCTGATGTTGAGCATCACTCAGCTGGCCGATGAGCATGTCAGCAAAGAGGATTTCCTCTCTCGGGTAATCCAACGCCTGCAGGAGCTGTTCAAGGCCACGCGGGTTAATTTTCGAGAGTTCGACGCGGAACAGAGTGGGCTGATGATCAAAGAGGGAGATTCAGTTGCTCACCCCCTATCGATCATGCCCTGTGATCCAGGGGCTTCCGATCTCTTTTCCCAGGTAGTGTTTACCGGCCGGGTCTTTCGAGGCACGGTGGATCTCACCAGCTTCGAATTTCGACCCTACGCCCGATTAATTGATCTCTCACGCTTGGCGGATTGTAAGGTGCTCTTCGTTCCCTGGCGGGCAGGTGCCGAGCGGATGGGAATTGTAGTCGCCCAGCGGCCGCCTGAAGGGGAGGATTTCACGAATGAAGAAGCAATTGTATTGATGTCAGCCGGGCATATCACCGGATTGGTCTGCCAGCGCAAGCGGGTTGAGCAGACGCTGGCCGAACGGGCCAAGGAGCTGGAAGCGTTGGAAGAGCTCAAGAGTGGCTTCCTTCGCCTGGCCGCCCATGAGTTGCGCAGCCCACTGACTCTGCTCAACGGCTATATCTCCATGTTGTCCGATGAAAAGTTGTCCCCCGACCATCATCCCTATATCCGCTCCATTTTGCAGCAGGCGGTCAATCGCATGGGGCTGATCGTTACCCAGCTCACTGATGCCACCCAATTGGAGGAGAGTCGGTTGCGGCTCCAGAATCGGAAGGTCGATTTCCGGGAGATAGTGCAGGGGGCGGTGGACAACGTAATGCCGATCTGGAGCCTGGAAAGATCGATGGACTTCGAGCTTGTGTTGCCGGAAGTGGCGGTACCGATGGTGGTGGATGTTTTCCGCATAGAGACGATTGTCCAGAATTTGCTTGACAACGCCTTCAAGTATTCAACTCCTGGTGACCATGTTCGATGTGAGTTGCGCGTTGATCCGGAGAGCATCCGGGTGATGGTGCAGGACCAAGGGATCGGGATCTCCGCCGATGAGCGGGAACAGCTTTTCAAACGTTTCGGCCGAGTGGCGAATGCTCGTAACAGCCACATCAGCGGTGTCGGGCTGGGACTGTTTATCAGCCAGGAGATGGCCCGTATGCATGGAGGCGAGATCCGAATCTGCTCCGAAGAGGGGGTAGGTAGTAAGTTCGAACTGGTGCTGCCGGTCACCCCTGAACTCAATGGGGTAGATTGTATGGGGCAGCTGGAAAGTGATGATTAGGAGGCCGTGGTGCAAGGCGAATATAAATATATAGGTGGTTCGGGCGTTGCGGAGAGGGATGTATGGAGCGATATTAACGGCTGGATGCATATGCAGGCTGTGCAGTGGGAGCCGGCTGGGCATCAGCTGTTGCAGGAGTTGGGAGATGGGAAGGGGCTCCGAGTGGTCGACATGGGATGTGGTCCGCTGGGCTGGCTTCGCCTGCTCAGTCATTGGGTGGGGCCAACCGGCCAGGTGATCGGAACCGAGGTCACGGAAGAGACCGCTGAGCCGGCTCGACAAACCATGCGCAGCGAGGGTCTGAGCAACGTCGAGGTCGAGGTCGACGACATCTTTAGCTCCGGCCTGCCGGAGCATTCATTTGATCTCCTCCACTCCAGATGCGTGCTCGGGCCTCTGGGCGCATCTGAGGCGCAGCTTGTCACCTATCAACGGCTAATCAAGCCGGGAGGTTGGTTGGTAGTGGAGGAGCCAAATATGGGAGCCTGGACCTTCAATCCCGCGGCTCCCGCCAACCAACGCCTGAGTGACCTCATGGTCGAGAAATACCGCCAGATGGGACGAGACGTAACAATTGGGCTCCGGCTCCGAAGCATGTTGCGAGCCTACAGTGAATGGCCGGAAATCCGCGCTCATGTGTTGGTTCTCCCGCCCGGC
>JBOHUW010000334.1:0-2614 GCA_050734895.1 Candidatus Dormibacteraceae bacterium
CGGTGGTCCAATCGGTGAGCTTGGCGGCCAGTTGGGAAGGGGAAGGCAGTCTGTCGCCCTTGGTTCGAGGGCGACCACGATGACCAGTGCGAGCTGGGGGCAGCTCGTAGATGGCGGCGTTACGGCGAATGCGGGTGACGATCTCGACATGGGGCAGCTCATAGCCGACGAGGGAAGCATACGTGCCATCAGTGGCGAGGCGGAATTGGCGGTGAGGGAGCCAACAGGTGATCTGCCAAACCATGGTCGCGGCCAATTCGAGCAGGGTGAGTTCCCCTTCACCCTTACGGTGGACTCGCACCAGTATCGGCAGGGCCAGAGGCTCGCCGCCCCAGGGCGGGGTGATACGCAGGGCCAGGATGATGATGTTGAGGCCCCAGGCGGCCACCGTGTAGCTGGCCGTGGAGCGCACTGCATCTCGGAAGATGCCTGCACCATCAACCTTGCGCCCAGTCTTGTGGATTAGAGTGTCACCCAACGCTAACTCGATGACTCCACTGGGGGCCCAGTAGTCTACAAGGCAGCCGAGCAGGCAACGCCAAATCTCGTCCATCGACCATTTGCCCTCCCGAACCCAGCGAGCATAGGTGCTGTAGGCCCGGCGAGTCGGCGCTGGGATAACACTCCACAGCCGGGTTAGAGTGCGACGGCCAGGGCACAAGGCCCAGGCTGTGACCAACTGAACGAACAGGCGTTGGCCGGGAGCGGTGAAGCAGGGTGCAAAAACGTTGAGGAAGAGTTGCCAGGATGGGCTTGCGAGCATGTAGATAGGACCTCGTGGCCCACCATCAAGGGAACGCCAGCTCGATTCTGATTGCCTTTGCCTGGCCGGTCAGGTAGCATATGGCTCGCCCCTCTTGGTGGTGGATGTTGATATTGAACACCAACACTTTGCCACAAGAGGGCCTTCTTCGGGAACGAACGTTTTGCTCCCCTCAAACGCTCACCACTTCCTCAAAAACCTGCAAACTCCACTGTAGCGAGGAGGCAACTTTATTTCGCTCCCTAAATAACGCGTTTGAAATTTTTGCACAACTGACATATGCTGATGGCATCGACTTCACAGAAACTCCCTTTCAACTACGCTTAGCTGAGCTTGAGCACCGAGCAGGTATTAGACCGGCCGCCGATCTACAAACCGACGAGGATCGAGCAGAACAGTTTCATTGCCTTGACTCGATCGTCGGAAATACCCCTTTGTTGCGTATGAGTGATGGGCTGACAAATGGCTCGATCATCCTGGGAAAGATGGAGGCCCGAAATCCAAGCGAATCACACTACGATCGCGCATACCTTCTAATGATCAAGAGACTTGAAGCCGACGGGGTAATTGCACCCGGAGACGAGCTGCGAGACATCACATCAGGTAGCTCAGGGAACTCACTCGCATACCTTGGGAATCGTCTTGGCTACCAAGTACGTCTCATCGTTCCAGCTCAACTGCCCATTGGAAGAATCATAGAGATGTACAACTTTGGGGCTGAAGTAAAGCTTGTATCGGGCTATGTCTTAGAAGCATCGCAAGCGCAACGAGCAGAGCTCATCGAATTTACCCGTAATCGTCAGCGACCAATTAAACACAAAGGCGAGGGCTACGATTCGGTGCTTACAACTCGAATCAGTGGTGGAAACATCTGTTACCTGAACCACTCGCAACAAGAGCTGGCACCTCAGGCCTTCAGTATCATCGCAGATGAAGTAAGAGAGGTGCTCCCGCTAGGCATTCATCTCACACACTTCGTCAGCATTCTCGGCAATGGGACAACAACTTGTGGAATTTCGGAATCTTTGCGAACTTGGAACCCAAATGTGTCGGTCATTGGAGTTGAAGACTCAAATCAACCGGTGCAATACAGCACCAAATACCCAGACTTATTTCTCTCGATGCACCCCATTAACGGTATTTACCCTGGGTTAATCCGTGCATCCGGGAATGATCTTGATGCTGTGTTCGGCCAGCAGACAACCTTCGGCGCAAGCCAAAGAGGTGTCCCTCTCCGATTTATGGATACAGGATTGCTCGACAGCATTCGACTTGTCCATTCCAAGCGGGCCCAAGGCAGGGCCTTGACTTACAACAAGGACCGACCATGGACGCAAACTCTTGGCACCTCATCTGCAATGGGCTTGGCAGTCGCTGAAGATATAGCAGGAACCAATCCCGGAAGCATCGTGTTAATGATTATTCACGACCATGCTGACAGGTATCTGCCGGAGGTTTTGACAAGCATACAAGCGGGCCACAAAGCCATCGCAGCCGACAGAGTTCGCATTGGTCAACCTGGATGGCAACAACCAGTAGCTATATCGCCACCAGATCTTCCAACTTCCCTTGCCGATTCAAGAGCAGGTGGTTCCGGTGACTCCCCTGGGCTCTAATCTCTATTACGATCGTAGGCGATTAACTTATCAGCAAAAGGTCCCAGTCCCCTCGTTGATTCAATTGCCCTCTGCCGATCGATATGGCTAACTTCGGAGGCTTCAACTTCTACCAACATTCCCAATGCCGCTGCCTTGACTCGCAACCGTGAGCGCCGAGCATTGCTCTCAGAATTATAAAATATATCTCTAATTTCTACTTCAGCCATGCTCTCGATCCGAGGTTGTTGAGGAG
>JBOHUW010000335.1:0-2605 GCA_050734895.1 Candidatus Dormibacteraceae bacterium
GCCGAGCCCACTACTTTCTCCGATTGAATCGAGAGCGGGAAGGCCTCTACCCGCTGATTCCAGGAGACGTTTTTGAAGTTGCCAGCCGCCAACAACTCTTCGATGATCTTACCCTGCAGTTCATTTAGCCACTCTCCTGATCGCATACGAGTAGCATAAGTTGATTGTCCGGACATTTTTCGGACAAAAACAGGATGACTTTGCTCCCCCCAGGATGTTTATCTATAGCTGCCTCGATCGACGGGCATCGAACCGATCGCTGCCTCAATTGAAGTGAAGCCGGCCGCTCGCGCTCGAGCGGCCAGGCCTCGATTAATTAGGCGCGGCCACAGCGGGCCACCGTAGATGAAGCCAGTGTAAGCCTGCACTAAAGTTGCCCCCGCACAAATACGCTCCCAGGCATCGTCTGAGGTTTCGATTCCCCCTACGGCGACCAGCACCAAGCGGTCTCCGACTCGGTTGTGCAGCCGCTTCAGCACTGCCAGTGCCCGCTCCTTGAGAGGGGCGCCGGAGAGGCCGCCGGCACCCGCCGCATTGACCTGTCGGGGATCGGTGATCAGCCCTTCTCGAGAGATCGTGGTGTTGATAGCGATGATTCCGTCCAGTTTTAGCTCGATGGCCAAATCGGCTATCCCGTCAATATCTTCATCCATCAGGTCGGGGGCGATTTTGACCAGCAGTGGTACTCGACGGGTGCTGGTGGCATCAAGTGCTTGGCGAACCTCAACCAACAGTGGCCGAAGATGCTGCACAGCCTGCAGATTGCGCAGCCCGGGGGTGTTGGGTGAGCTGACGTTGACCACCAGGTAATCGGCGACCTCCGCGAGCAGCCGCGCGCTAGCCACATAGTCGGTGATCGTGTCGGCCTTGGAGACGATCTTTGTTCGACCGATATTGACCCCGACCACCACCTTCCGAGCAGAGCCGTGACGTAATCTGGTAGCCGCCGCTGCTGCGCCACTATTGCTGAAGCCCATCCGGTTGATCAGTGCTCGATCCCTTACCAGCCGGAACAGCCGGGGCCTTGGGTTACCCAGTTGGGGCTGCGTGGTCACTGTGCCGATCTCCACCAAGGAAAACCCGAGTGCGCCAAGCTCATCAACCCCTAGCGCATCTTTATCGAAGCCCGCCGCCAGCCCCAACGGGCTGGGCAGATCGAGGCCTAGGGCCTGCACTCGCAGCACCGGATCGCGGGGAGCCAGCCATCGCCGTAGAACCTTCAGGCCCGGGAACACAGCCAGGGTACGGATTAACCAGAAGCCCAGACGGTGCGCCATCTCCGCGTCCATCCGTCGGGACACTATCCAGAAAAGCAGCTTGTACATGACTTTACATTCCTAATTTCAGAGCTTTCACTTTGTCTGGGCGGTTGAGCGATCAAAGACTAGTTTATGTTGAAGTCGTGAATCGCAAAACCGAGAAGAAAAAACCAGGCTTGCTCTGGTTCTTCTTCTGGGGCCGGAAGCGAAGGGGCTTTCCTGGCCTCCTAGTTGGATTGATTGCTGGAATCCTGGCCCTCGCTCTCCTCTATTCGTTGCCCCAAGGCGTGGCTATCAGCCGGCTGCTCTTCTGGCTCCCCTTTTTCATCCTGGCTCTGCTGACCCTGGTTGCTCTGCTGGTGGCTCTCTACGGGCTGGTGAGGCGACCGCCCGGGCGGCGATAAGTACCGCCGCCGCTCCTGCCCCCACTCCGTTGTCGATATTGACCACCAACAAGCCGGTGGAACAGGATTGGAGCATGGTGAGCAGTGCTGCCTCACCTTGCCCACCCAGGCCATATCCGGTAGAGACCGGCAGTCCAATCACCGGCTGAGCGACCAATCCGCTCACCACTCCTGGTAGCACCCCATCCATCCCCGCGGCTACAATGAAGACATCCGGATCCCACTCCACCAACTCGGCCAGTGGCTGAATCAATCGGTGCAGTCCGGCCACTCCCACATCAACAACAATCCGGCTCTCCAAACCACCCGCCTCGACCACCATTCGAGCCTCCTCGGACGCCCTTAGATCAGAGGTTCCAGCAGTAATCAGGGCGACCTTCGCGGCTATCGGAGGGGGAGTAAATCCGGGACGAAGCAGGCGCGCTCCTTGACGATAGCCAATAATTTCGAGCTGGGCTGCCTCGGCTGCCCGTCGCAGAGTCTCCTCATGAGCAGCCGACATCCGACTGACCACGCCTTGGCCTTGCTCCAAGGCGAGGCGCACCGTCAGGGTGGCCGCTTCTGCCGGAGATTTCCCCTCCGCCAGCACCACTTCCGGGATACCTCGACGTTGCTGGCGCCCCAGGTCCAGAATCGCGTTGCCCTCCAACTCTCGAAGCTGGAGCTTACGCAATTCGGCCTCTGCGGCCACCTCATTTAACTCTCCACTCCGCAGCCGACTAAGCAAGTTTCGCATCTAGAAGATTGATTCAACCATAAGATGGTGTTCAAAGATGATTAACCACCTCTACATCGCGGCCAAGGCTCCCCGCCCGGGAGTGTGCAAGACCCGCCTGGGTCAGATGATCGGAGACTCGGCGGCGGCCAGCCTCTACGCCGCCTTCCTGGCCGACCTGGGAGCTCGATTGCAGTCCCAGCACTATTTGTTAGGGTGGTATGTTG
>JBOHUW010000336.1:0-2584 GCA_050734895.1 Candidatus Dormibacteraceae bacterium
CGGCATATCCAGCCGAGTTCGATGAGCCGGGTGAGGAGCCCTCGCCCGATGGTGCCGGCGAGGTGGTGGCGTTGTTCGCTCCAGTCGATACAGTATCGGATAAGTGGCCGCGGTGGTATTTCCATGCCGAGCTCGGTTAGAAAAATGTGGCCGGCGGGGGTGAGCTGGTAGTTGACGTCGTGGCCATAACCGGTGCGTTTATCGTGTTGGGCATGGTTGGGGTCGAAGGTCCCGTCGCCGCCGGTCAGATGCCCAGCTTTGATCAGGCTGGTCATTAGGGCCACGCCGAGTCGCCCGGCAAGGTGGTCATAGCAGGTTCGTGCCTCGCGCAGAGCTTGGGCGCGAAGCCCTTGGCGTAGTGATCGGATAGGGGTGGTGGGGGCGAGTTGGGTGAGGATTTCGATGAGCTGTCCGACCTGCGCCCCGGCGATTCGATAGTAGCGGTTGCGGCCGTGTGGTTCAACGGTGAGCAAGCCACCTGTGACCAGCTTGCCGGCCGGGGCGCTGCCTCATTCGGAGCAGCGCGGGTGATTGCCGTCGGTGCGCTGCTGATGGCAGTTGGCTCTGCCGCTTTGCTCGGCGCAGGCCCAACAACGCCTTATGCTGCGCTCGTCGTCCAACTCTGCGCTCTGGGCTTCGGTATTGGGCTCATTGTTCCCCCGATGACCTCGTCGCTATTGGGTAGCATGGATCGTTCCCGCTCCGGGATTGCCTCGGGGACCCTGAATACCGCGCGCCAGAGCGGTAGTGTGATCGGGACCGCCCTGTTCGGGTCGTTGATCGCTGGTACCGGCCGATTCGTGCCTGGCTTGCACCTGGCGCTGGCCATCTCCATGGGCCTGGTCATCGCCGTGGCCGTGTTCACCCTTGGCATTGAAAGGGAGACCGCGTCATGATCAAACTGGAAGACTAATTCACCCCACGATTCCAGCTATGACCAGGTCACGACACTCTGACCGAGGCTTTATCGAGGTCAATTCCAAAGATTCCTGCTATATGAATAAGATCGATGTCGGAGGTGAGTAGTGTCGCTCCATTTCTCAAGGCGACTGCTGCAATCATGCAGTCAACCATTCCTCGTGGCGTTACTCCTGCTTGGCGGCAGTGGCGGTAAATGCGCATGGCGCCTTCGAAATCACAGGCTGCATCGAAGCTGAGCAGGCGAAAATATGACAACAGTCGTCGCAGGTCAGATTCTCGTTGATTATTTCGCGCCCCAGCCAGAAATTCCATGATTACAGGTTGGGTGACTGCCACCGAATTCCCTTTCGCAATCAGTTCGGTGAGCCGTTGGTCTACCAGGCTCTGAGTGGCTCGATCATATTCAACCAAGGCAGAAGTATCGGCTAGGATCAAGTGTCTCCCCGGGGTGGAGTATCGGCTGGAATCTCACCAATTGCATATGCTCCCCGCATCGCCAGAGCCTCTTCTCGGGTCATCGGTTGGCCGGCCACATTCCGCAATGCAAAGTCGATAACCTCGGTTTTGGTTCGTAGGCCATAACGGTTCATGATTGTCTGGACGTAGGTGTCTTCTATTTCAATGTTGGTACGGAATCTGCTCATACACCAATCGTACACCAAGAGGCTGTGTTATGTGGACCCGAATTCAGAGTTTAAATCGTTCTCAACTCCCGTAAAGAAGAGGTAAGGTGGGAATTATCTTGTCTAATCGTGCAACCCTACTCAGGTTAATTACCGTATCAATGGCTCTTTTGCTTCTGTTGGTCGGATGTGGAGATACCGCGACATCAGGCCCCATGTCGGTGATGGCTCCGCCTGTCCGGTTGAGCTTTAGTAGCACTCAGTGCACCGATCTCCAGAGGCGCAATCTGCCCTGCCTCCCCAACAACCTCCAGCTGGTGCAGGCTCCGATTACCAATGCCACTGGGGGGGCCATCTCCGATGCTCAAGCTCAGGAGTGGGGAAAGGGCATGCTTTTGAGTGAGACCTATGACGACTGGGCGGTCGGCGCCGGGGCTTCGACTTTCTTAACCGGGGGCGCGGATTCCGACCCCAGCGGCGCCCAGGTCAGCCTCTTTCCCAAGGAATTAGCGGCGATAAGCAAGGCTCAAGGAGATGGCGGGAAGGTGGTCTATCAGCCACTTCATCTGCGGCGGTTGGCGGTAATTAAGGTCCCTGACTCTATCCAAGCCACCATCCGCGGCCAAGCCCTGACGCCACAGCCCTATGCGATGGTTGGTGAGGTGGAGGGGCCGGCCAGTTTGGTGATCAATAATTCAAATGGAAGCCAAGAGACAATTTATAGCGTATCATCAGATAAAGTGCTCCGCTCACTCGTGTGGGGGGAGTATCGAAGGGATCCGGATTTGGGATTGATTTGGTATGAGGGAGGGATTTACGGCTGTGATGATGCACAGGTTGCTCCGACGTGCACTCAGGCCTTGGGGTAGTGGCTTTGCTTTTCTGGCAATCGCCACTATAGCCTTGTTGCCCACCTCAGCCGGGGCGGGCTTCGGTAATTCGGCCGATGCAAGTGGCCCCAGTGGCTGCTCTACCGTTTCGGCAACAGTGCAGAATAACGGCCAGTCTTTTACCGTCACTGGATTGGGGCATATCAATTG
>JBOHUW010000337.1:0-2565 GCA_050734895.1 Candidatus Dormibacteraceae bacterium
TCACCAGCCAATGCTTGAGAAATTGGCCTACCGCGGGGCTTGGCCCGACCGGCAAAACCCCAATTTCAACTTCACGTTGAGCCTCTCGAAGCTTCTTTTGAACGTCCGCTCGAGTCTTCGCATATATTGAAATTCGCTGGCGCCGTCCATCACGAGAAGTAACATGCAAGCGTGCTTCCCACCGATTTTCATCACGCTTGCGGATTGAGCCCTCACCATCACCTCGGCGCCTCGTCATGCTACTCGCCTCCCATACGGTTCAGTGTGGTCGTTTATCCATCCCTCAAGCGCACTATGTGACACACGCGTCACACGGCCGATACGGACCACCGGCAAATCGCCAGCAGAGATCAACGCGTACACAGTGGAACGCGCGATCCCGAGCATCTTCGCCACTTCTTCAACCCTTAGCAAGATAGGATGCCCCCAATCAGTTTTATGCCTAATCTCCATCTACGCCACCTCCTTGAATTCGCCCTTGCCATAGGCGTATTCGAACTCCCTGATTACTGCCTGGTGGTGAGGCTTGAGCTTCTCTCCCGCATCCTCGATCCAGGCATTGAGCATCGATCGGCCCTTCAATCCGTAGCACCTGGTTATCACTGCCAAGCTTGGAGTGACCGCCCGATCTATCCAACGCAGCACCCGGTCTACACTCAAGTCTTCGGAAGGCTTGGACACCAGCTTTCCAATCCGCTCTGTGCTGCCGACGAACTCCTGCCACCAGGGCACCAGCTCTGCTCCCCTAATGCCGTGGAGGCCATCTTGTGTTGCAAAATCGCAGAATTCCCGCAGACACCCCATCACCAATTCCGCCTGCCGTTCATCGCACCAGCGCAGGTTTCCCAGCTCTTTCGCTATCGCCTGCGCCTGCTCTCGCTTAATCTCCAGCTCAATCCTCGTCGGCCCTCGCTTGTCGTAGATGCGTAAGCATCTCGGCGATGACCTGCGCCCGATGTAGAGAGTGTTCCCCTCGCCTCTGCCGTTGTTGGCTACCCAGCTGTGGCTAACCAGTCCATCTCGGCCCCGCTTGGCCCAAGAAATGACCTCGTTCTCCTTTACCGCCTGGTAGGCATCCTGAGGGGTAAAGGGCACATCGTCCACCGTCAGATCAAGGCGCACTACCTGGTACCTGGCTGCCCTGCGCTGCAATCGATCAATCAGGGTGAGTAGACCATCTACCCCTATCCGCTGACAGGCCTTCCCGGGCAGTTTGATATGAACATTCTCCTCGGCTCCCTCAGAGAAGCAGCCATAGAGCAGACTCGCCCCCAGGTATTCATATCGATTCCGATAGAAGGAGGCTCCACCCTGCTCGCTCCAGCCATCGAGGCGGACTTGAACTCCTCCATGGAAGGCTTCCGAGGCAATAGCCGCCACCTCATTGGGCTCAATTCCAAAGACGGTCACCGACAGCCAATCAATACTCCACTTGGGATAAATTGCCGCTGTATCACTAGCCAGCGGCAATAGGGTTTTCTCTGGCATCAGGCAACATCCTCGAGCTCTAGGATCACCGCCTTATCTGGCTTATGAATTCGCCTTCTGCCAAAGCAGTTGACTTCGACTTTGGCCACCGGCAGAATGATTGCTCGGCGCCTTCGCATACCCCCAATCCGAGCCCAGGTATAGAGACTCACCAGCCCGACTCCGATTAGCCACACCGCTACCGCTATATTCGTTCCGAAAAACCTCGCGATTACCGGCCCCAGCAGGGACAGTCCAAGCACCGCAGTCGGCCAACAGAAGGCCAGCAGCAGTAGCACCTTCAAGGTCACACTCCCGATCTTTTTAATCATTTATCTTCCTCCTCAAATAGCTGACCGGCGAAATCGTTGGTCGCCCCCATCACCGCTCTCGCCCCACGAATCGGAATTTGTCGGCACTTCGAGAGAGCGGCGATGGGACCCCCTGGCTCCCGGTTAGGGCAACTAAATTGGCTGGTGATCATTTCCCTTCCTCCTTTCCCTCAATAAGGAGCAGAGCTCGACTGTTGGCTGTCCTATTCACTGCCTGGAGCTCAACATTTGGACCCACCGCGCCCGAACTCCGGCGGCCGATGCTCCTAACCGCCCGCAGGGGTACTGGAGCCCGCCGGCCACCGCTCATCTCCACCCGGTCCTGGAGCAGCACCATCAGATAGCGATATACCCCTGGCCCCTCGTGGTTGGGAAAGTTCAGCGAGTCATCTCGCACATCAGCAACCGAGTGCAGCCGCTCGGCCATCCGCTCGACCGCCATCATCTCTCCGGAGATGCGCAGCTTTACAAAGTCCCCGCTTATCATGCTGCCTGCTCCTCAATCGGCAGCTCTGGGTCATCGTCCTCCGCCAGTCGAATCACCGGGCGGGTATAGACAGCATCGAGGAGTCCTTTGGCCTCATCTTTCGAGAGATAGGGCGACTGAAACCGCACCTCTCGATCCCACTGCCAGATGCCTAGCCCTGGCTGCGGCGGTAGCACGGCGGCGGAAGCGTTGTCCAGCAGTATCTTGCTATTCGATTCACCCCTACACCGAAAGGCCACCGTTACCGGCATCTGTGCTTTTACCTGGCCAGGCACCATC
>JBOHUW010000338.1:0-2562 GCA_050734895.1 Candidatus Dormibacteraceae bacterium
CAGCTTTTCCCAGAACACCAACTGGGCCTTAATCTTCGATTTTCTCCACGACATTTACAACACCTCGCTTTTTAATGGTGTTGCGTCGACCCTCTTAACTCAAGCAGGTTAGGTGGGGGGGGGGTAAAAATAGATTCTGTCGGAACCGGAGCCTCTATTCCCCCCTCTCCGAGCTCTCCAACTACGACTTCAAATCTCCGAGACCAGACCTCCTTCCTGAGGTGGAAGACCACAATTCATGGTTAACGCCAGCCAAGCTCGCAGCTGTATCGGCCCGAGAGGAGGGATTTCAAATTGGGCGCGAATTTATGAGTCAGGACACTAGATGACTGATTCCGAATTAGACTTGCAGTTAGTCCAACGAAACAAGGCACAGAGCTTTGTGGCTGTTATAGGTGAGAATGTCGCTGATGCCATTGTTGCATCGAGAACCGGCACCGGGGAGGCACAGTTCCAGGTTTATGCGGGTGGTGGCCCTGCCAATACTGCCGTGGCGCTTGGAAGACTCGGCACCCCAACTCGATTCATCGGTAGGCTACCTGAAAGCGTACTAGGATCGCTCTTTACCGAGCGATTCGAGAATTCGAATGTTGACTTGTCGCTAAGCGTTCGAACCAAAGATCCGGCCACCTTAGCGATCACTTCAATCGACAAAGAGGGAATAGCTAGATACGAATTTTACTTGTCGGGAACTGCTGATTGGCAGTGGCAAAGTCACGAGTTGGATGGACCAGATATTAACGAAGCTGCATGCATTCACACAGGTTCACTTGCCTTAATTATGGAGCCCGGTAACGTAATAATAGAACAGATATTAAAGGCCGCCCGGCTTGCCGCCACGATCTCAATCGATCCTAACCCAGAAAGTGCAGTAAATTCGCAGGTATAGACGTTGGTTGGACAAAGAAGGTGCCCTTCCGAACTGAGAGAATGTAGTTATTACCGGCTACAAATCTCAGGACAAGAGCACCTAATAGATGAAGAATACGATATCGAACGAATACCGTAAGTTGGTGGTGACAGGCGATGGCCAGGGGGTAGTCAACCATGCTGGAGCGGTAGCCCTGAGCCACCTGGCGGATACGCTGGGGTTGACCCAATCACTATCGATGGGCACCAGATTTATGCGTCGGCGTAGGGCTGGCCATGACCGCGGGGTGGTGCTGCGAGACTTGGCGGTGAGCATCGCCAACGGAGGCGATAGTGTGAGCGATATGGGAAGCCTGCGCGATAATCCCAAGGTTCATGGCGAGCTGGCCTCGGGAGCAACGGTGATGCGAGTTGTGCGAGCGATGGCCGAGATGCCCAAGGGCCTGGAGCTACTTGGGCAGGTGCGGGCGAAGGCGAGAGAGCAGGCGTGGAGAATGGGGGCAGCGCCGAAGGGCGGAATCATCCTAGACATAGATGCAACCCTGGTCAATTCGCACTCTGAGAAAGAGGGTGCGGCGGGCAACTACAAGCATGGTTATGGCTTTCATCCGCTGGTCTGCTTCATGCAGCCCACAGGGGAAGCTTTGGCCGGCATTCTGAGAGGGGGCAATGCGGGCTCGAACACCGCCAGCGACCATATCGAGGTGTTGCGGCAAGCCATCGAGCAGCTTCCCATGGAGGCGGCCGGCGGGCAGATACTGGTGCGCACTGATTCGGCCGGGGCTACGCATGAATTTTTGAATACCTTGCGTTGCAACAAGATTCGCTACTCGGTCGGCTTCGATCTGACCGAGCAGGTAATTAGAGCTATCCAAAGAGTTCGAGAGCAGGACTGGGTACCAGCCATCGGCCGAGATGGAGAGCAGCGTGAGCTCACCGAGGCTGCGGTAGTAGAGCTGGATATGGATCTCGGCAGCTGGCCCAAGGGTAGCCGGGTCATCTGCCGGCGAGAAGTGCCCCACCCTGGGGCTCAGCTGCGGCTCTTTGAGGACTGGAACGGCTATCGCTACCAGCTAATCCTCTCAGACCAGTGGGATGCAGACATCGCCAGCTTGGAGCTTCGCCATCGACAGCGTGCTCGCTGTGAGGACTGCATCCGCTGCGCTAAAGATACTGGGCTTCGAAAATTCCCCTTCCAGGCCTTCAGAGAAAATCAGATCTGGCTCGAATTGGTCCTCATGGCTCACGATCTACTAACCTTTTTCCGCCCCCTCTGCCTTTCTGGCAAGGCCTGCCGGTGGGAGCCCAAAACCCTTCGACATCGGCTCTTTCATACTGCCGCCCGCATCTCCCACTCTGGCCGTCAGCTCATCATGCGCATCCAGGCCGATTGGAAGTGGAAGAAAACCCTGCTGCTAGCCTTCCACCGACTGGGGCGCCTACAACCAGGCTAATCCTGCCCCTCAATTCTCTTCTAGCTCAGCGACTCCGCCCAAAAGGCTGATGCTTGGCGCCTTTTAATCTCCCCAGAGCTCGCTTTTCTCTCCAGCAGCGGCTCTTTTCCCGCCCCCTCCACTTCCAACCCTCCCCTCAATGCTGATTTTCACCCTCCTGACAATCCCCTCCCGCCTTTTTCTCCCCTCCCACACCTATTACGGACAATGTCTCCCCTTACTGAAAAATCTGGGCTAA
>JBOHUW010000339.1:0-2560 GCA_050734895.1 Candidatus Dormibacteraceae bacterium
CTTTCTGTGGCAAGGGTCAAGACCAGGTGCGCAAATTGGTCGCCGGCCCGGGAGTTTATATCTGCGATCAGTGCATCGACCTCTGTCAAGAGGTTTTGGAGGAGGATGGTCGTTCATCGGCTCCGAAGCGAACCAAGCCGGGCGGGCTAGTCTCCGATCCGCAGGCTATCTCGGCCGAACTAGATAAATATGTGATCGGCCAGAGCGGGGCGAAGAAGGTGCTTGCGGTCCAGGTTTACAACCACTACAAACGAATTTCGGCCTCCAAATCGGTAGGAGATGTTGAGCTAACTAAATCCAACGTATTGCTGGTCGGACCCACCGGCTGCGGCAAGACCTACCTCGCCCAAACCTTGGCCCGGATCCTCGACGTTCCCTTCGCCATAGCCGATGCCACCAGCCTGACCGAGGCCGGCTATGTAGGAGAAGATGTGGAGAATATCCTACTCCGACTGATCCAAGCCGCCGACTTTGACATCAATCGAGCCGAGCGAGGGATCATCTACATCGACGAGATCGATAAAATCGCTCGCAAGTCGGATAACCCCTCCATCACCCGTGATGTTTCTGGCGAGGGTGTCCAGCAGGCATTACTGAAGATTTTGGAGGGCACGGTGGCCAACGTGCCCCCTCAGGGCGGCCGTAAACATCCCCACCAGGATTTCTTGCAGATCAATACCGGAAATGTCCTCTTCATCTGTGGCGGTGCCTTTGAGGGGTTAGAGCAGCTAATCGAGCGGCGCATCGGCCGACATGTGATCGGATTTGGCGACAAAGGAAAGCGACCAGATAAACGAGAACAGAGTGAGATTCTGGCCCAACTCCAAACTGAAGACCTCCTCAAATATGGCTTCATCCCAGAGTTCATAGGCCGATTGCCGATCGTGGTCGATCTCCAACCGCTCGATGAATCAGATATCGTACGGATCTTTACCGAACCGAAAAATGCCCTGGTCAAGCAATACCAGAAGTTCTTCGGTCTCGACAGCGTCGAGCTGGTTTTCGAGCCGGCGGCACTGCAGACGATCGCCGAGCTCGCCATGGGACGCGGAACAGGGGCCAGAGCACTGAAATCGATAATTGAAGAGGTACTTCTGGAGCCGATGTTCGAAATCCCCTCTCGCTCCGAGATCAGACGATGCACCATCACGCCAGAAGCAATTACGGCAGGCATGCCCCCCGCTTACGAGCTGGGAGAGGATAATTCACCACGAGTGGTTCGAGAGACGGCCTGAAAACTAATGTAGGGGCTAGGCTTGCCTCGCCCGATTAGATTTAGTCGTCTTCCTAAGAGGGATTAGGGCGACTGGCCCTTCTCCAAGCCAGCGATTTGGTTCAAAGTATCGCCAAGCTGCTTAACATTGGTTCCATATCCGGCAAAGTCTCCCTGCTGTAACGCCGCTTGAGCCGCATCATACTGCTGTTTGGCCTGATTGATCAGCTGAGCGATCTGCCCACTCTGGGCCGCGCCGGATTTACTCCCTCCGCTACCCGGTGAAGAAGCAGCCACCTGCTCGCCAACCAGCTGGTTGAGGGCCTCATCCAAGTTGTCTTGGTAGACCACCTGGCTCTGGTCGGTGGAACCGGTCAGGATCACCTTCTTCAGCTCGGGGAGACTAGACTGACTGGTCGAGGTGAGGTACCACGGCTCGAAGTAGAGGAAGGAGTTTCCAAGCGGGACCACCAGAAGGTTGCCTCGGATCACCTGAGATCCACTCTGGTTGAGCAGGGTGTAGTCCCGCGAAATATCCGGGGTCTGATCGATTCGGCTAGATACCTGGTTGGGACCGAGGATCGCCTTGTCCTTGGGCAACACGTAAGAGACGATCTGCCCATAGTGAGGGGCATCCTGCCGCACCGCCAGCCAGCTGACTAAGTTTTGCTTATTCAGCGGAGTGTAAGGGAGGATCATCAGATACTCCGCCTTACTCTCTCCTGGAAGGCGCATCATCACGTAGTAAGGATCTAGCGGCTTGGACCAGACATCTTCCCGGTTGTAGAGAGTGGAGGGATCGTTGATGTGGTAAGTCGCATAAATGTCGGCCTGGATGTCAAAAAAGCTCTGCGGCACCCGGAGATGAGTCTGTAAGTCAGTTGGCATCTCTCCCAACGGCTTGAACATCCCCGGAAAGGAGCGCGACCAGCTTTGGATCATCGGATCGGTCGAATCGGAGGCGTAAAAATTGACTGACCCATCATAGGCATCGACCACCGCCTTGACCGGATTGCGGACGTAGTTGTTGCCATCTTGATCCGGTTGAGAGTAAGGGTAGAGGTTACTCTGCACCAGTGCATCTTGCACCCAATACAGTCGCCCCCCGGATACCACCATATACGGCTTGTCTTTCAAGGTAAGGAAGGGGGCGAGCTCCTGAATTCGATCCTGCACCCCTCGCATGTAGAGCATCCGGCTGGAATCAGTCACTTCGGATGAAACTAGAAGATTGAAATCTCCCGTCCGGAGCGCCCAGAGGGCCCGATTAATCCCGTTCAGCCGAGGGGCGTCATTACCCGTCCACTGGTTGTGGACATTATCGCTGCCATTGGGATGATCGAATTC
>JBOHUW010000340.1:0-2560 GCA_050734895.1 Candidatus Dormibacteraceae bacterium
ATCTCCAGGTGCACGAGGGAGATCGCTCACCAGGTTCAGGGAGTTGGATGGGGAGCCCCGATCCTCAGAAGTTGGTCTCGGCCACCTGTGAGCTGGATACGACCGATCAACATACGGCGGCGGGGTGGGTTGATAAGTCTGGCAATTTGATTGATCCGAGCCAGGTGATTGCCCCGCCAGGTACTGCCGATGGTCCCTTTCTCCCGCTCCCGATCTGCCACACCTTGGACGCCGCGGCCCAGCCAGGCATCCAATGGGCAATCGATCAAGAAGCAGTAGTCGCCCAGCACCTCCAAGGCGGATCAATCGACGCCCACCCCAAACTTGATAATCAGCTGTGCAACCTCCAAACCCTCTTCTTCATCAAGGGCGCGGGAGTCAATGGGGATGAAAAGACCGACCTCCGGCAGTCGATCAACCTGGCCGGCTACACCTTCCTCTTCACCACCCAACTGGCCAGCACCGATTGGGATTACGGCGACCATGGCCGGGAAACGATCAGTGGTTCGGGTGGGTTGGGCAATGATCAACTGCCGCCGAAGGGCGTATCGACGGTGAAGCACCCCTACGACAAAATTGGCGAGTATCGGGTAAAGGCGGCCGAGAAGTGGGTGGTGACGGCGATGATGATCGACCCCGCCGGCCACACCACCTCGATCCCCCAGGCGAGTAAGGAGTTCCACCAGGCGGTCACCACTACCGGTCAGGTCGGTCAGCTGGAGGGGGTTCCGGTTAACGGCTGAGTGGGAAAAGCCGAGATATCATTTCTGCTAGAAATTGATATATTGAAAAGGAGATGAGGACATTGATAGATATCGATGAAGAATCTTTGGCCACGGCGGCTCAAGTGCTAGGTACACGGACTAAGCGGGACACGGTGAATGCAGCGCTTCGTGAAGTGGCTGCTATTCAGCGCCGCCGTGATTTCCTCGATGCCCTCGACCAAACCGATTTGGGGAATAAAGAGGTTATGCGTAAGGCCTGGCGGTGAGTCGGCTTTATTTAGCAGACAAGTCGGCCTATGAGCAGAGACGGCATTCGCTATCGGTAGAGGACCTCTTCAATTCATTAATCGAGAGCAAAACTTTGGCCGCCTGCGAAATTGTTGCCCTGGAAATTCTTTATTCAGCTCGTAACTTAGCCGAATATGACCGAGTGCAAAACGACCTGGAAGCTTTAACGTGGTTAGATGTGGATGTTCGTGCTTTGCGCCGGGCGCGGGAGGTGCAGCACAAGTTGGCTCGGCAAGGACAACACCGTCTTCCGTTGCCCGATTTGATAATCGCTGCCACTGCCGAACGACATGGTGCTGTGGTGCTGCACTACGACAAAGACTTTGACCTAATAGCTGCCGTAACCGGGCAGCCAACTCAGTGGGTTGTGGCCCACAACTGAATGGAGGTTTCTTAACTCTATACTTTGCATATGGATCTCGGTCTAGAGGGGAAGCGCGCTTGGGTGCTGGGTGCATCGGCGGGGCTGGGACGAGCGGTGGCGAAGGCGCTTGCCTCGGAAGGGGCCAGGCTGGCTCTCTCCTCGCGCAGTGAGCAGAAGCTGCGCGTGGTGGCCGAGGAAATCGGCGGTGCAGCCGTCGTGCCCCTCGATGTGGCCGCAGGAAAGCAGGCCATCGATCAGGCGTGTGAGGAAGTGGTGAGGAAGCTGGGTGGGCTGGATATCTTGATCAGTAACCATGGTGGCCCTCCTGCCGGTCTCGCTACCGAGATCGACGACGAAGCTTTTGTCAAGGGATTCGAATTGGTGCTGGCCTCGGCCTACCGCTTGACCAAGGCGGCTCTGCCTCATCTTGGTCAGGCCGGAGGCGGCGTGATCGTCTACCTGACCTCGTCCTCCACCAAGGAGGTGGTCCCGAACCTGTTGCTTTCCAACACCATGCGCTCGGGGGTGGTGGGAATGATGAAGACGCTCTCACGTGAGCTGGCGGCTGATGGTATCCGGCTACTGTGTGCGGCTCCCGGTCGGTTCTCTACTGATCGGGTGACAAGCCTCGATGCATTTGATGCTCAGCGCCAAGGCAAGACCCCTGAGGAAATTCGTACCGACCACCAGGCGGCGATTCCCTTCGGTCGCTATGGTGACCCCCAGGAGTTTGGCGACGTAGTGGCATTCCTCTGCAGCTAGCGGGCATCCTACATGTCCGGCTGCACAGTATTGGTGGACGGTGGCAAGCTCTGGGGGGTGCAGAGTTGAAGCTGACCCAGCCGGGATTGAGCGGTGTCTACAATCGGCCCGCCTGGCTTGCAGTTCGACGAGCCGATTGCCGGAGACCTCTCCGAGGTCCTGACCGCCCTTGCAGTGGAAGATAGCTTCGACCAGAAGATCTAGTTGAATGTGGCAGCGGCTGGGCAAACGCTTCCTCTTGTTTGGCTATTGGCGACTCTGTAATTTGTACACTTAACCAGTGATGGCCAAACCCCTTATTGCTCGCCTGGTGGCTGCCGATGCTGTTGAGCTGGTTGCCAACTTCCGAGTTTCGATCATCAATGGCCCAAGGCAGTCGGGGAAGACTACCTTGCTTCGACAGCTGCAGGCAGATTACGGC
>JBOHUW010000341.1:0-2547 GCA_050734895.1 Candidatus Dormibacteraceae bacterium
TCGATTAGCTGTTGACTGGAACTCCCTCGAGCTGGCCCGCCTGACCAGTGGCGGTGATCCTGGGACCTCGCCTATCTGCCTCCAAGTGGCCTACGCGGCTCGGTCGTGGCCGCGTTCGGCGACTTGGGTTGCGGCTATCTTGCGCTTGAGCGGCGGAAGATGATTAGCGACCCACATGCCGGTCCGCATGCCGGCCAGGACGAGGCGTCCGATGACGGGCTTGTATGTCGCCGAGTCCCCGCTGAATCGCTCGCGCGACTTGACCACGGCCCTCCACGCGTAACCGTGCATCTGCTTCTCGTAGTCGGCGATCGCCTCGAGTACCGATGTCCTGCCCTGGTGGGCGGCGATCAGGTTGCGACCGAGAATCTGCGCGTCACGCAGCGCGGTGTTGGCGCCGACGCCGAGACCGGGGGTCATAGTGTGGATCGCGTCACCGATCAGCGTGACGCTGCTGGTCGGCCAGGGGTCCAGGGGCACCGAGGTGCGGATATTGATCGGGAAGCAGGTTGTGGGGTCGGCGAGTTGGAAGAGCTTGCGGAGGTTAGGATGCCATTTCGTAGTGCGATCGAGCACGATGCGATGCAGTGTGGAGCCGTCTTGCCGCATGAAATCCTCCGGCAGATAGCGGCGGTGCGCGCCGAAGCCCCACATGATGTAGTCACGGGTGTTGTCGAAGTTCAGCCCGGCCCAGGCCTTGAGCAGCTCCGTATCGTTACCGCCGATGTCTCCTTTCACTGTTCCGTCATGGTCCCACGGAAACTCCATCGCGTGAATGATCGTCGAGTAGCCGTGGGGCGCGGAAATCATCGATACTCCCCTGAGCATCTTGGCTGGGAGCAGTTTTCTGGTCTCCTCGGTCAGAGGTAGCTTGCCGGTCACTCCGAATAGGTCGGTTTCCTCCAGCCGGGCATCGGGTAGGTATTGTCGACGCACCGGCGAGGATGTGCCATCCGCCCCGACCAGTACGTCAGCGGTGTCCGAGGTGTCATCGTCGAAGAAGGCGGTCACGCTGCCGTTGTGGTGACGCTCGTAGCGGGTGAACTTCTTGCCGAAGTGCACCGCGTCCTCGAGGCCGGTCATCAGCACCTGGCGCAGCGTCATCCGGCTCACCGAATGTTCCTGATCGGCGACTTCGATCTTGCCGGAATCCATCTCTTCGCTCATGCTGAACAGCTCGGTCATCCGCTCCGTGAGTATGTTGAAATAGCGGGGAGTGATCGCTGTCGTGGCCAGGAAGGTGTCGAACAGCTCGGGCGGCAAACAGGCCCGCAGCGCCTGCGAGCCGTTGGGCGAGATGCCTACGCGGTAGCCGAAAAGGCCGTCCATGCGAGTTCGGTCGCGCTCGTAGACCGTGACACTAACTCCGGCCCGCTTGAGTGCCTGGGCCAGACACAGCCCCCCGGTGCCGGCACCGATAATCATGATGTGTGGAGAAGATGTGGCCATCGATAAACCTCCAGCAATGCTCTTTAATAGAGATGTTAAATTAGGAAACTACTCTATTATAGAGATGTTGGGGATTGGAGCGAAAGTTGTTAAACGCGGAACGGAAGAAGTTGCTTGGCGAGCTGCATGCCGCGGCACGGATGGGAAATGCATTAGGGATTTTCCTCCATCACGCCTGGGCGCAGCGATTGGGCATGAACTCCTCTGACTGGCAATGTATGAACGTTTTGAACCTGGAGGGCATACTCACTGCTGGTCAGCTAGCGGAACGGGTTGGTTTGACCAAAGGGGGGGCGATAACTGCCGCGCTGGATCGGCTGGAGCGGGCCGGCATGGTCTCCCGTGAACGTGATCCGTCTAATCGGCGGCGGATCCTGGTGCGGGTTACCGACCAGGCGCTGCGCTGCATTGGGCCTCTACTTGATCGATTCACCAAAGAGTGGGAGACGATCATCGCTAGTTACACCGGTGATGAACTGCGTGTACTAATCGATTACGCCGAACGTAGCAACGCCGCGGTACTCACGGCCATAAGCGAATTGCAGAATGATAGGTGAGATCGGTCTCCTTCAGTTGGCACGGAATCCGGTGAAGAGATCGTTCTCAAAAGATGGTGATTCAGTGGTGTCATAGGCCCGGATATAGGCCTCGGTACCGAATGCATACTTGAAGAGGTCGGGGGGGAGTTTACCGGCCCGCGAACTGTTGATCTGGCTAGCGTGGGCGTGGAGTGCGCTTCGTTTTTGCTCGATGACGTGGCCGACCTCGATGGTTGTTGTAATTCGTTGTTCTATAAGTTCCATTAAGTCGGGGTCTGGCTTTTGGTATTCGATGCCGATTTGCGCCAACGCTTTATGCAGGTGGTTCCAGTAGGTGGTGCCGTGGGCCTTGAAGTACAGCTTTGCTGGGATGTTGGTGGTCTCTACGGCCAGTACGGTGCTCTGGGCTACATGCAGGTGATCAGGGTGCTGGTAGGTGCCGTCTGGGTCGTAGGTGACAACTACCTGCGGGCGGAAGCGTTCGATGAGATGGCTGAGGCGGGCAGAGACGAGGTCGATTGGGACATTGCAGAAGACGTTGGGTTGCCATCTATAATCC
>JBOHUW010000342.1:0-2526 GCA_050734895.1 Candidatus Dormibacteraceae bacterium
GTGAATACGTCAGCAAGCCTGCACGATTCGATGACGTTGAGCGTCGTACCCGAAGGCGCCTCTCCGACCTACTGACCCCAAGACGAGGCGGAAGGCATAATCGTAACGAGCGGGGGTAATCTCACGCCTTCCTCTTTACAACCAGCAAAGCAGATCGATGGTAGCCACCGGAAGCTGGCGGGGACGATTGAACGAGCCATGCTGAACGAGTGAGGCAACAAACGGAGCCGCACGGTTCAGAAGAGCACTACCTGCAGTTGGGCTGTTCTGTTAATCATGGCCCTCTCAGCCACAGCCTGTATCTTCCCGGGATCTTCCTCCCCTAAGTCCACATTCGCCAATAGCACCGTGTCTCTGCCGATCGCCTTCCACCCCCAGCAAGATCCCGCCGGTATCACCGCCCACCTCGCTCACCGTCCACGACCCGTGGACCTATGGACCCAACCCGAGATGGCTATCGGGCACTGGGCTTTGATCGAGGCGGGGCTGCCCCTCCGCGGCTGAACAATGCATCGCCCCTGAATCTCAAGAGACTCCTGCTGTGCACAGCCGCTTTAGGTAAGCAGCCGGATCAGGACCGTTCGCGGCGTCCTGCGCGCCGCGCCGGACCAGGGTCAGGTTTCCGTCGGGTGCAATGCGCAGCATGGTAGTTGAGGAGTGGTGTTGACTGAGGTCGCGCAGGGCATCGGCATCAACAACAGGAGCGTGAATTCCGAATATGGCGGTGGCCTGAGCGGCGGTAGCGGCCGGTGGATGCCCGGTGCGGTTAGCGCTGCTGACATAGAGCTGGGGGAAATCTGCCAGAAGCCGGGTTAGCGGTGCCCAGCGCCCGCCGTAGAGAAGAGCGTACCCCTCGCGTACGGCAGGGGTGATCCAGGCCGGCAGCAGAGGGTGATCTCGCAGGGGTACGAGGAGTGTTACGAACTCGCGGCGCAACAGCGCCAAGGCTGTCTGCCGGGCGGCTGGCGGCAGGTTGAGGGCCGGTACTAGATCCTGCCAGGCGGTGTCATCGTGGAGCCAGACGGAGACTGCCTGGTCCCGCAGTCGGCCTTTGGCGACATTGACCGCGTGGGGGGTAATGGCGGCAACACCGTAGGCCAACGGAGTGGGATTGGGCAGGATGGCTACCCGACCGGCGGCCAAGGCATGGCGCGCTTCGGCGATGCCTGGGAGGTCAGGTTCGAGCATCGGTGTTCGCTCCGGTTCGGGGGCGTGTTTATGATAACTCGCCTCAGTGTCACGGATGTAGTGGGTCACTCGCCCTGATACAACTTCCTACCCTTACGGTTTGATTCCATCCGTACCGTGAGATCGATAACTTCAACATCCGGTGAAAAAGTTGGGGCCTGCATTGAACATGGTTTCCCATTTGCGCAACATCGAGGGGCTAACCCCCAACTCCCTGGCCACTTGACTAATTGGTCGACCGCTTGCCCCTTGAATTCCGAGTTGGGAGAGTCCCCTGCAAAGTTTCCGAGGATCGCTCACTCGGTACCCTAAATACATGTTCAACCGCTTGGGGTGCTTCGACGGAACTCATGTATGGTGGAGAATCGCCTGACATATGAGCAGGCGCAGCGTTTCGCCACGGGTCGCTCGAGCAAGAGAGCCGAAAGGAGGTTTCATTCGCTCCGTTTCGCTCCCCGAGGGGCGGATCGAGAAAGATCGGTATCCGTTCACCATTCCAGCGATTGCTAGCCTGGACACTCTTGACTTACATCCAGCAGTAACCCTGCTGGTGGGAGAGAATGGCAGTGGGAAATCTACCCTCGTTGAGGCTCTTGCTGTAGCTGCAGGCTTCAACCCCGAGGGTGGGAGCCGAAACTTCAACTTTGCCACCCGCAACTCAGAGTCCAGCCTCGGTCAAGCCCTTCGCCTAATTCGGAACCCCCAGCGACCGCGAACAGGTTTCTTTCTTCGAGCTGAGAGCTTCTACAATGTCTCCACCGAGATTGAGCGTCTCGACGCTGAACCATCCTTCGGCCCACCTCTGACGCCCGCCTATGGGGGCACGCCTCTCCACGAACGTTCTCACGGCGAATCTTTTCGGGCACTCCTAGCCCATCGATTCAAGGGCCAGGGTCTGTATTTCCTGGATGAGCCCGAGGCAGCCCTTTCACCTCAAGCCACCATGTATGCATTGCATAGGATTCACGAGCTTGTGACTGAAGGGGCACAGTTCGTTATAGCAACCCATTCCCCCATTCTTATGTCCTATCCTGAGTCATATATCTACTTAATGAACGATGATGGAATTCATCGTCAGAGCTACGCTGAACTGGAAAGCGTTGCTCTAATGCGAGACTTCCTCAACGATCCTAAGACCTTCTTAAATCAGCTCCTGCAATGATCCTCGCTGTCCAATAATCGTGTGAACTGACAAGGCCATTTCACCGAATTACGCAACACGGCCTTGCTGAGGAATGAGGTCATATCCTCGGTCCATTCTCGCATGGAGCTTCCATGCGCTATAATGAAATTCGCATCCTCTCAATCGCTTCGGTGGTTGAGTGCGAAGTCCTTGCC
>JBOHUW010000343.1:0-2520 GCA_050734895.1 Candidatus Dormibacteraceae bacterium
GACGACGTGGGCTGATTAGGGAGACTGACAGCTCCGGCCTGAACGAATAATAAGCCTCTGCCGATTGTAATGACACCTCGATACCGAATCGTTCATGGCGCCCATACATGTCCTCATCGACATTCGCTCGCGTGGTTGGGTCAAGAGGCACGATCTCCCAGGGACTGACCTGCTCGGATTTCCCCGTAAACCAATGGTTTGTGCGGTCGGCAGTGATTCTGTCTTGGACAGCGAGCCAATCGGCGGAAGTCATGGTGTGGCACACCGCCCGTCCCGCGTCGCCCACGCCATTGAGGCAGGCAACAGACTTTACCCTCTCATCCTCAGCCGCCGCCTGAATGACTATACCCCCTCCCAGCTCCCAACCCAGCAGGCCAATACGATCAGGATCCACCTCCACACGCTGAGAAAGGAAGGTAATGGCATTGCGAACGTCCTCGACCTGCTCCAAGGGAAAAAGCCGCCCCGCTCACCCTCACTCGTGCCGAAACCTCGGTAATCGAACGCGAAGCATGCGAAGCCAGCTTCCGTGAAGGGATGCCAGAGCTTAGCAGGGATCAACTCCTTCAGCCCCTGGAACCCGGAGCAGAGCACCACGGTGGGCAGCGAATGGCCGGAAGACAGGGCTCCGTCGGGCACCTGAAGCAGGCCATCCAGGCGTGAGCCGCCGCTGTAGAAGTAGAGCTCCGTAGTCTGCATCGCTATTCCTGAAAGGTACCGTCCACACTGAACCAACTGCATCGGCAGATTGATGGAATTTCGATGGAAAGCTGTGCCAGCTCGCAGGGAATAACTATGATCGTTTAAATTCCTCAGAGCGGTCCGCAATGATTGGTTTCAACAGCTGAGGATTCTACCCTATAGCGGTGGTTCTCCGGATGGCGCGAGTCATCAGCCATTGACCGGAACACCTTCGACTTGGCCCACCTGGCCGGTGGTGGTGAGCTGCTGATGGAACTCCTTACTCGCCTGGGGTAGGGCGGTTATATGCCCGTCAGGATCGATCATCGTCGCGGTTACCGACCACCGCTCGTCGGCTTTGATCTGGTACTCACCGATCTTGTCATAGGGGTGGTTCACCGTCGAGATGCCCATCGGTGGCTTTTTGTCCTGGCCCAGTCCGCCAGCTCCAGTCAGCTGTCTGTGGCTGTTGTCTCCCCAGCTCCAGCCGACATCCTCCAGCTTGGTGATGAAGATGAAGGTGTAGCCGGCCAGGGTGGTCGACTGCTGGAGGTAGGTCTTCTCGTCGCCGTTGACGCCGGCTCCCTTGATGAAGAAGATGGTCGGTAAGTTGCAGAGCTGGTGGTCAAGTTTGGGGTAGGTGGTGAGGGTGCCGGACTGTAGGTGTTGGGCGACGGTTGCTTGTTGGTCGAGTGCCCACTGGAGGCCGGGCTGGGCGGCTGCGGGGAGACCGTCTTTGCATTCGGGAATGTGAAGCCATTGGCCCGGAAGCGCCTGGTGGTTGATTACTCGAGTCGAAGAGGGGATAGTGATGCTATCCACCCCTCCAGGAACATTGACGCAGGCAGGCAGGGCATTCGAGTCAGCAGTTGGGGCACTGAATGGTACTGTCGGCCCCTGAACCTCGTCATGGGAGTTGATCTGCGTCTGCTGGGCGTTGGCGTCGCGATGAGCTTCAATCGTGAGCGGTCCTGCTTGAACATGAGCAACCTGAACAGAACAAATTCCAATTACCAAGCAAATAAAGGCTAGACCACGCCGTCGCATAATCCTGCCACTTCCGTATTCAAGCAGCCGTAAACTCCCGTCTGCCAAATTCTCAGGCCAATCCCATCATCCTTGATCTGGCCCAAAGTTATGGTGAAAACTCTTTCTCCAGGATCGGTTTTTGCTAACTGTTTGATATGATGCCCCTTAGTATCCCCCACCCAGATTTCAGCCCCTTCTGTAACAGTAATTACCGCGATATTGGGTCGAACCCCCAACCGCCGAAGAACCGTATCAGAAATGTTCGCTGGCACGGCCTCGACTCCAATGGTGATGAAGTGCGCCGGAGGATCATCAATCACATGTCCGTGTAGAGCCTCCGCCTTTTTGACCCCCTCAATATCATCCGCCTCCGCCTGCCCCATCGGCAGCGAAACACAATCGCTCTGTAGAAACGCCAGCTCATTATTCTCAATTGCCCAATTCAGAATGGCGTAAGTTCGAATAAACGCCTGCAATCCACGATCTCTTTGATCAGGCGTCAAAGAGTGGGAGAAATCTAAAGTCACCCCCTGAGGCACCTTCGCATCCAGCACCGAGGTCGGTGGCACTTTGGTCGCCTTGCAATCCAGCCACGCCTTAGTGGTAGCGTCCGGAGTTGGGATTGTACCCGAAGAGCCCCCTCCTCCCGAGTTGGTAGAGCTGCCGCCACAGCTGGCAAGCAGGACCACCGTCACCGTGAAGGTCAACAACCTACGCATCGATCTGCTCAGAACCATCGATCCAGAACTCTATCACGAATCGGCCAGAAAATCCATTCATTTAGAGCTTTGTCCGCGTTCCGTCCGGAAA
>JBOHUW010000344.1:0-2473 GCA_050734895.1 Candidatus Dormibacteraceae bacterium
GGCTCACCGTGGTTGTTAACTCATGTCGAAGTTGATTAAGGACGAGAGCAACAATTTCCGCATAAAAATGCGATTTATTGTATATTTATGCGGAAATGAACTCTGATCTCCTGAACCAAGTCGATCCGCGGATCGCCGAATCGGTCTTGATGAACGTCTATAACCAGCGCCCGCTGATCTTAATTCGGGGTGAGGGTTGCGTGATTTGGGATGATACCGGCCGTAAGTATCTGGATTTGAACGCCGGTATGGCCGTGAACATCCTGGGTCATGCTCATCCGGCGGTGGTCGAGGCGATTAAGCGACAGGCGGAATTACTGATTCATGTTTCCAATCTTTACTACTCCCAGCCTCAGTTGGAGTTGGCCCGGCGGCTGACCGAGCTGGCTTTTCCCTCGCGCGTCTTTTTTTCCAACAGCGGGGCGGAGGCCAATGAGGCGGCGATCAAGCTGGCTCGGAAGTGGGGTCGGCGGCACCGCCAGGGGGCATATCGGATCATCACCGCCGAACGTTCCTTCCACGGTCGTACTCTGGCTGTGGTCACTGCTTCCGGCAATCCGGCCTACTCGGAGCCTTTCCAGCCTCTCCCCGATGGGTTCGACCACGTGCCTTACGGGGATATCGATGCTCTTTACGCAGCGACTACCGAGCAAACGGCGGCGATATTGCTCGAGCCGATACTCGGCGAGGGTGGAGTGATTCCACCCCCAGAGGGATATTTGCTCAAGGTGAGGCAGTGGTGCGATGAGCAGGGAATGCTGCTGATTCTGGATGAGGTCCAGACTGGTATCTGTCGCACCGGGCGATGGTTCGCCCACCAGCATCACGGCATCCTGCCTGATGTCATGACCCTGGCCAAGGGGCTGGCGGGCGGGGTGCCGATCGGGGTCTGTCTGGCCTCTCCTCGGGCCGATGTTTTGGGGCCGGGCGAGCATGGTTCGACCTTTGGCGGAAATCCGTTGGCCTCTGCTGCCGCCCTGGCGGTGTTGGCGGTGGCCGAGCAGGAGGCGCTGGCCGAGCATGCAGTGGAGATGGGGGAGCTGTTGGCCGAGACCTTCCAGCGGCTGGTCGGAATCAGCGAAGTGCGGGGAATGGGGCTTTTGCGGGCGGTCATGTTCCGCCGTCCGGTAGCCAAACTCTTTCGAGAACGCGCCCAGGCAGCAGGGATTTTGATTAATGCCCTTAATGACCACACGGTGCGCTTGGCCCCTCCGTTGATTATCAATGCCGACCAGATCAAGCAGGCGGGAATGGTGCTGCGGGGGATAAGCGAGACGATTGAGCAGGAGGCAGGAGAGTGAAAGAGAGGAGGCAGCGGGCAATTGTCGGGCTGCTTCGTAATCATTCAGCCCATACTCAACGTGAGCTGGCCGATCAGTTGATGGGTGAGGGATTCCCAGTCACTCAGGCGACTATCTCTCGGGACATTCAGGAGTTGGGGGTGGTTCGGCGGAGCGATGGTTACCTCACCCCGCCGGAGAGCGGTCATGGCGTTGGCAAACCGGTCCATCAAGTACTCCCGGAGTTGGTGTATTCGGTCACCCAGGTCGAGTTTCTGCTGGTTATCAAAACTCCACCTGGTTCGGCGAATTTGGTGGCGCGAGCGATTGACGAGTCGAATCGACCGGAGGTGGCGGGAACCATTGCCGGTGATGACACGATTTTGGTGATATTGGCGGAGATCGATGCAGGAGATGAAATCAGGAGGTTTCTAGGTGTTGACTGAGCAGAAATTAGGCAAGGTGGTATTGGCTTACTCCGGGGGGCTGGATACCTCCGTCTGCCTTCACTGGCTGAGAGAGCAGGGGTGGGAGGTGGTGACTCTGACGATTGATCTGGGAGAGAAGAAGGATCTCGATCAGGTTCAGAAGCGGGCGCTTCAGAGCGGGGCCACGGCAGCCTACGTGATCGATGCCAAGCGCCAGTTTTTGGAGCATTTCGCCTGGCCGACACTGCAGGCGGGAGCGGTGTACGAGAAGGAGTATCCGCTGGCCACCGCCATCGGCCGCCCGGTGATCGCCGCGCTGCTGGTCCAGGTGGCGCGTCAGGAGGGGGCGCAGGCGGTGGCTCACGGCTGTACCGGGAAGGGCAATGACCAGGTTCGCTTTGATGTAGCCACTGCGGCGATCGCACCCGAGCTGCGGGTGATCGCCCCAGTGCGAGATTGGAAGATGAATCGTGAGGAGGAGCTCGAGTACGCCGAGCGGGCCGGGCTGGAGGTAGAGAGGGTAGGTTCGAAATACTCAGTCGATCAGAATCTCTGGGGGCGCTCGATCGAGACCGGGGTGTTGGAGGATCCCTGGTCGGAACCACCGGCCGATGTCTACGAGTGGACGAAGTCCCCGGAGGATTGTCCCAAACAGCCGAGGATAATCGAACTCGGATTCCGGGAGGGTGTCCCGATCTCGCTCGATGGGCAGGAGCTGAATGCAGTGGAGCTGGTCGAGCGGTTGAATGCCCTCGGTGGAGAGCA
>JBOHUW010000345.1:0-2455 GCA_050734895.1 Candidatus Dormibacteraceae bacterium
CCAGTTGTAGTCATTTAGGCAACTCCGGATTGAGGAAAAGAGAGACCATAGATCGAATTCGCCGCCATCGAGAAGAGTCGCCAGGGCGAGTTCTGATCGGTAGCCGTACCAATTGGAGCCTGAAGACCGAAGCCTTCCGAGGGCAGTTGTAGATAGCCGGCGGCAGCAGGATAATTCATCCCCTCGGCTCTCGCCTCGGCCGCCACCTGCTCGGGGGTGTGCAAAGCGGCTGCCTGATAATGAAGCTGCTGGGCTTCCGCCTGTAGTTGATTATTTTCGGCCTGGACCTGAGTGATCTGGTAGGACGACTCGGTGGTGCGGGCGGAGAGCAGGATACTGGCCACCGTCAGAACCAGGGTCACCCCAAGGGCGAGATAGATGCGACTGGAGGCCTCGAAGTGGATGCGTCGAGCCAAAGTCGGAGTGGCAAATAGGCTTCTCGGCGCCCGAGGTGGCCGAACGGGGGACGATTTCCGCTCTGGACGGCGGCTGCGCATCAGCTCTGGGCGAACCTTGCGAACGCTTCTTCCCACATGGTTGAAATTGACCATCAGGCAATCCTCTCGGCGACTCGAAGACGGGCAGAACGACTACGCGGGTTAGCTTCCACCTCGGCGCTGGAGGGACGGATGGGTCGACGGGTGAGCAGCCGAAGAGTGGGCTGATGCTGACAAACGCAAAACGGCTGCTGAGGAGGACATATACAGCTCCTGGCCTGCTCCCTGAAGTAGCTCTTGACCACACGATCCTCTAGAGAATGAAAGGCGATCACCGCTAACCGTCCCCCTACCGCAAGCAGCCCCAGGGCCGCCCGAAGCCCCCGCTCCAAGCTCTCCAACTCTCGATTCACGGCCATCCGAAGAGCCTGAAAGGTGCGAGTGGCGGGGTGAATGTGGGGTGGCCAGGCGGCCCTAGGGATCGCCGCCTCAACCGCCTCGGCCAGCTGCCGGGTAGTCTCCAGTGGACGGCGAGCGATGATGAAGCGGGCAATTCTATTCGCCCATCGCTCCTCGCCCAGACATCGAATCAAGCTCCCCAGCTCCCGATCAGTCAGCTGATTAACCAGCTCGGCCGCGCTCATTGGCTGACTTCGATCCATTCGCATATCTAAGGGACCATCCAGCCGCCAGCTGAATCCTCGCTCGGCCTCCTCCAGCTGATCACTGGAGAGGCCGAGATCGAAGAGAACAGCCTGAACTTCGGCAAAGCCAGCGCGGTTGGCAAGTTCGCTCAGATCGGCAAAATTTCCCTGGAGCAGGGTGGTTTCAACTGTCGAGTCGGTCAACCTCGCTCGGCTTCGTTCCAGCGCGGCGTCGTCACGATCAATCGCCAGCAGGCGGCCGCCAGGTGTGATTTGGCCGAGGATTAGTTGAGAGTGACCGCCGCTGCCCAGGGTACCGTCGATCACCATCGACCCCGGCCGCAGGGCGAGCAGTTCGATTGACTCCGCCGCGAGGACTGCTTTATGAATCATCGGCTAACTCCCGATCACCCGATCGGCCAGCTCAGTGAAGCGATCCATCGCCTCGCTGGAGTAACCATCCCATCGACTCTCCGCCCAAATCTCTACCCGAGAACCACTACCAATCACCGCCGCCGTGCCCTTGCTCTCGATCCCCACCAGTCGGCGCTGCTCCAGGCTGAGTCCAATTCGGCCCTGACCATCAAATTCCACTGCCGCCGCGGTGGAATAGAGCGCGCGGGAGAGCGCCCGCTGGTCGGGACCGAGGAGGGGATCGCGAAGACGCTGGCTGAGCGCCTCCCACTGCTCGGGGGGGTAGATGGTGAGAATGCCATCCTGCCAAATCGAAAGAAAGCTCCCCTCGGGAAGGTGAGGACGGAAGCTGGCCGGAATCGCCAGTCGGCCTTTCTCATCGACTTTAACCCTGAAGGTGCCAGTGAACATCGCTTAAATGACGCCTGCTAAATCGAATAAACCGCGGTGAGGGGAAGCAGTTTGGGCAAGGAGAAATATTGGAAAGCGCTGCGACGTCAACATCGATTCGATCCGGAACGTTATTTGATTCACCACTTTTCCCCACTATTCACCGCGATTCGCCACTTAGAGTAACGTACTCTCCCCTGACTGTCAATTCGTGATTTGCGAAGAATTAGGCATAGTGAGGAAATTGGGGCGAGAAGGGTACTACAGGTTGTAGCTGAAGCTCAAGGAACGCCTAAATGTGGTGGAGTTAAGCCTTTTATCCGTCCTTATGCCTTCCCAGCCCCTCTAATAGAAGAATTTCCGGGAAGAGGCCGGCATCAATTTAGGCGTAGCGCTATGCTAGCTAGAGCACGATTTATTTCGGCCTATCATTCATAGAGCCCAAAATCAGGGAGTAACAAAAATATGTTTTCAGGCGACAACCGAGTCGATTTCGATCAAGATGGTCTTCATAGCTTCTTTGAGCAGATCGGACTGACTAATCTACCCGGTGGCCTAGAGGGTCTAAAC
>JBOHUW010000346.1:0-2453 GCA_050734895.1 Candidatus Dormibacteraceae bacterium
GCATCATCGATCGTTGCCAAGTGAATCGGAACCACCGCATTTCGCAAATCTGATATTTCTTCAACGGTCAGAGCTCTAGGCATCGTCCGCTCATCCCCACGAAAAGATCCTAGCATGCGTGAAATTCAAGCTATGCTATCAATCGTGACCCCTACATTGAGTAAAGGAGGCAGTGGTGGACGCTAAGCAAATGGTAGTGGATCTCTACAATCAGACTGCCGAGCAATTCGATCAAGTTGGAGTGGCCTTCTTCGGCCCGGCCGGCCAGCGGCTGGTCGAGCTGGCTGGCCTCCAACCGGGGCAGCGTGTACTTGACATCGGCAGCGGCCGAGGTGCTGCACTATTTCCAGCCGTCGCTGCGGTTGGTGCCGAGGGTGAAGTGATCGGCATTGACCTGGCTAACGAGATGGTCAAACACCTAAACGCCGAGATCGGACGGCAAGGCCTGACCAACGCCAGGGTGCGGCTGATGGATGGTGAGGACCCTCAGTTTCCGCCTACATCCTTTGACGCTATCATCGGCAGCTTCAGCATTGTGTTGCTGCCTCATGCGATCGATGCTTTACCCCGCTACCACTCGTTGCTACGGCCCGGCGGCATCCTCGCCTTCAGTGGTCCGGCGGTGATGCATGGCGGTTCTCTTCTAATCCCCAAGGTATTGTGGTCCACCTTTGAAGAGGCACTTGATGATGCGAACCGAAAAGTGTACGAGCAGCTGGAGAAGAACCTATGGCTGGCCGAGGAGGATGGCATTAACCAGGCCCTCGAGAAGGCTGGCTACTCCTCGGTCGTAGTCCACCGGCAAGATGCTGCGCTTGTAGTCCGCTCGGGCGAGGAGTGGGTGAGCTGGAGTAAGACCACTGGCCTGCGCTTTATCCATAATCAGGTGCCGGCTACCGAGCGTCCCAAATTCGAGGCTAGGTTGGTCGGCGCGGTCGAAGCGATGCGAACTGGGGATGGTCCGATCGCGGTGCCGATCGCGGTTAGTTACGTGATCGCCCGGGCGTAAATGCGGGCCATCGTCTTCTCACCCCAGCGCCCAAGCTAGGAGATGGGCCGGAATCAAAGCTGAATTGTCGCCCAGAACGAGTTCGTCCTGGGTGGCAATCACCACCGGACGGCCGGGGAATGCCCTGAGCATTCCAGTTAAATGCCGGCGGTCAATCCGGCGCTGGAATTTGATCTCCACGGCATCAAAATTGGAGCGGGGACCAGCCAGAAAGTCAACCTCGGTTCCACGTTTTGACCGCCAGAAGTGAAGCCGGGTAGGCATGGCAAATCCGTAAAGCTGAGCATACTCCGGCTCATAATGGCGATAGAGGGTTAAGGCAATAACATTCTCGACCAGCGCCGGTACATCCTCCGGTGGTCCTCCAGCCACTTCACGAATCATTGAATAGAGCAGCGGATCACCAAAATAAAGCTTCTTCTCTCGAGCTAGATCATTACCTACCAGATCACTCTTCCAGGCATAGACGATCAGGGAGAAATAGGTGGCTGCCAAACGCTCCACATATTTACGCACCGTCTGTCCGGAAGTGGCGCCATCACGGCGCAGATTTTCGTTCAGTGGAACGTCCATCTCTTGGCCCATCGCGCTCCAATTCACCATGGAACCAAGGGAGCGAGCGATGCGTTCCAAGAGAGCATAAGTTCCAGGCTCACTGAAGCCACGGCGTACCACCTCCCGGGCGAGGGAATCAGAAAATACTCGGGTGGTTCGCCGTGAGGGTAGAGCACGTCCGGCAACGGCCTCGGCTACCGCAATCGGCAGACCACCAAATCGGAGATATCGTTCAAATGATAGCCTGAGGCTGGTCTCGAAAACCCTGGCTTCAAGCAGCAGCTGCTGTCCCCGAGGTTCCAAGAGTTGTCCCACCGAGAGAGCTGGAGAGGTGGGCACGGTGGAGTCAAGCACCTGGGCAAAGGAGGCAAAACCCTGCGGAAGTACCAGATAATCATCGCCGCCCCCCCTCCGCCCCGGCCAGCGTTCAACCGCTCCCTCCAGAAGATCACTCGCCGAGGAGCCGGTGCAGATTACGATATCACCTCGCAGTAATCCGGAATCCCACATCTCCTTAACTCCAATATCCCACCCCTCAACGATCGTTACCTCATCGAGCAGAACCAATGCGCCCTTCGTCGCTCCGGAGAGCTCTTTGGCCCGAGCCACCGCCGCGTCCAATTCAGTAAGGGGGCGTCCTCGCAGCAGATCGAGGGTGAGGTAGATCACTTGGCCGGCACGGCGGCCCTCCTCCATAGCTCGTCGTGCAAGCAGCTTGAGTAGAGTGGATTTACCGACCTGGCGAGGACCGCGAATCGTACTCAATCCGGGATCAATTAGGTTCCAATCATCGATTAACGGAGTCGGAAGTCGTACCGGGCTCGATTGTAAAGCGAGAAGCTCCTCATCAACTGCCGGCCAACCCGGATTCTGCCACCATGGATTATAT
>JBOHUW010000347.1:0-2445 GCA_050734895.1 Candidatus Dormibacteraceae bacterium
CAGCTCTTCACTGCTCTGCCTCTGGTCGAACAGGCCAAGGCGGAGCTGCGGGCGGCGGGCTCTCGCCCACGAAGAACGGCGCTTTCGGGAATCTCTTCGTTAACCCCTGGAGAGCGACGAATTATCGAACTCGCAGCACGGGGAAATTCCAATCCAGAGATCGCCCAGGCCCTCTTTGTAACTCTGAAAACGGTTAAGTGGCACCTGGGAAATGCTTTTCAGAAGTTGCAAATCACCTCTCGCCAGCAGCTTTCGGCTATTTTGGAAACTGACGATGTATATCTACAGGCATCGCGATAATATAACCTACTGTGACTGTGTGTCTTGACCTCCGGCAGTACATCGCCACGGTTCCGGATTTCCCTGTCTCGGGGATTCTCTATCGGGACATAACCCCCCTGTTGAACCAGGCCGCCGCTTTTGGTCAGGCCATCGAGGAGATGGTCGAGCCGTGGCGGGATCAGCAGATTGATCTAGTGGCGGCGACCGAGGCGCGCGGGTTTCTTTTCGCTGCTCCCATGGCTATCCAACTGAAGTCCGGGCTAGTACCGGTTCGTAAAGCCGGAAGGCTGCCCCGAAAGACCAAGAGCGTCGAATATACCCTGGAGTATCGCAGTGATACTCTGCATATTCATCAGGATGCAATTCAGCCTAATCAGCGGGTGCTGGTGGTGGATGATGTGCTGGCAACTGGAGGAACTGCCTCCGCGGTGGCCGAGTTGATCAGCGGTCTGGCGGGGCAGGTTGTGGGGATGCAGTTTCTAATTGAGATAAGCGAACTCAATGGCCTCCGGTTGTTGATGGATTACGATGTCAAGAGCGTATTGCAATATTAAATGTAGGGGCGAGTCAATCCTCGCCCGAACGAGGAGAACCTTATGAGCTTAGCTGCCAAAGAGCAGGACATTTTGGATCCATCGCTGGCCAAACAGGGAGATACGCTGATCGAGTGGGCGGCGCGAGAGATGCCTGTTCTACTCTCGATTCGACAGCGGATGGAGGAGGAGAAACCGCTCTCTGGACTTCGAATCAGCGCCTGTCTCCACGTTACCTCGGAGACGGCCAATTTGATGTTGACCTTACAGGCAGGCGGAGCAGAGGTTGCCCTCTGCGCCTCCAATCCACTCTCAACCAACGATGCCATCGCCGCCGCTCTGGCCAACTCGCATGGAATCAAGACCTACGCTATTCGGGGAATTGATGACGAGGGATACTACCGTCATGTGGCGGCAGCCCTTGAGCATCGTCCCCAGCTGACCATGGATGATGGAGCTGACTTAGTGACCATGCTGCACAAAGCGAGAAAGGAGTTGCTCCAAGAGGTGATCGGAGGCACCGAGGAGACGACCACCGGGGTTATTCGGATGCGGGCGATGGCCAAACAGGGGCAGTTGAAATACCCGGTCATCGCGATCAATGAGGCCGACACCAAGCATCTCTTCGATAACCGCTATGGCACCGGGCAGAGCACTCTAGATGGCGTGATTCGGGCGACCAACGTGCTGCTTGCCGGTAAGACGTTGGTGGTGGCCGGCTATGGCTGGTGCGGCAAGGGGCTGGCCATGCGTGCCAAGGGGCACGGGGCCCAGGTAGTGGTTACCGAGGTCGATCCGGTGAAGGCGCTGGAGGCGGCGATGGATGGATTCCGGGTAATGCCGATGATTCAGGCCGCAGCAGTCGGCGATATCTTCGTCACCGTAACCGGCGATCTCAACGTGATCGATGCTCATCACTTCACGGAGATGAAGGATGGCGCTATGCTGGCTAACTCCGGGCATTTCAACTCGGAGATCAATCTGAAGGCCCTCGATCAGCTGACTGCCGAGGTTCGACAGGTGCGACCGATGGTGCAGCAATACCGACTCAACAACGGTCGTCGGATTCATGTCCTAGCCGAAGGCCGGCTGATCAACCTGTCGGCAGCGGAGGGACATCCGGCGGCGGTGATGGACATGAGCTTTGCCAACCAGGCCCTTACCGTGATCCATCTAGCTCGACATCACAGTGAGTTGCGGCCCGAGGTTTACGACGTCCCCCAAGAGATCGATGCCGAGGTGGCACGGTTGAAGTTGGCTTCGATGGGGGTGGAGATTGATACGTTGACCGAGGAACAGGTCAGATATCTCAATTCCTGGGAAGAGGGAACCTGATTGGGCAAGTAGATGTATGTAGTGATCTTGGCCGGAGGCATTGGTTCCCGGCTCTGGCCGCGTTCTCGACGAGGTTTCCCCAAGCACCTGTTGTCCCTCTCTGGCAGTGGGCACTCTCTGCTGCGTGAGGCGTGGGAACGAGTACAGCCGCTGGCGGAGGCCGTTTATGTGCTTACCGAGGCCTCTCAGGTGGAGCTGGTTCAGCAGCAGTTGCCGGAGCTCGACTCGGGGCAAATTATCATTGAACCGGAAGGCCGAGGCACTACCAATGCCATCGGATTGGCCGCCCTTACCC
>JBOHUW010000348.1:0-2437 GCA_050734895.1 Candidatus Dormibacteraceae bacterium
GGATGAGCAGCCTGAACCCCCGACAGCGATGCCAGCCAGGCCAGATTTTCAGCGCGCCGCCAGGACATCACCAACCTCGCGAATATTCCCCGCCCCCATCAGCAGCACCAAATCACCGGATTGGGCCTCCCCCTCAATCCAGCTCTGAACTTCAGTCAAATTGGTCGCAAAGTCGCTTTCAGTCGCCTCGGCCAGCCCTCGGGAGCTAATCCCTCCAGGATTCGGCTCTCCAGCCGAATAAATCTCCGTGATCAGGGTACGATCTGCCCGCTCGGGCCCGGAGAGAGCAGGGATAAAACCCTCCCCACACTCCAGATAACGGGAGAAGCGGTGGGGTTGGAAGACCAGCAGGAGACGACGATGGGGCAGCTCACGAGCAGCTGCCAGCGTCACCCGAACTTCGGTTGGAAGATGGCCGTAATCGTCGTAAATTACCGCCCCCTGCCAACTCCCCAACCGCTCCAACCGCCGCCGGGCCCCAGTAAAGCCATGCAGTCCAGAGAGAGCCATGGCCAGGTCCATCCCCGACTCCACTGCCGCTGCCACCACCGCGGTAGCGTTCTGTAGGTTGTGCTGTCCTGGCACATCCAGCCGGAGCTGGCCTAACTGCTCACCGTAGCGACTGATCATCCCGTCGGGGGCACAACGATAATCTGCCGCCGAGGCAAAGCCGTAAGTCAGCCGCCTCGCCGAGCTGCTCTGCTTTAACAACCAAGGGTCATCAGCGCAGATTATGGCTAACCCCTCGGCCGGTAAATGCTGCAGGAAATGGGCAAACGTAGCCTGCACATCCGCCAAATCACGGTAGTAGTCGCCATGATCAAACTCCACATTGGTCACCACCGCCACCTGCGGTTGATAGAAGACCAGGCTTTTATCCGATTCATCTAGCTCGGCGACAATCCGCTCTCCCCCCACTCGACTGCTGTGGCCATCTCCAACTAGCAGAGTGGGATTCCAGCCCGCCGCTCGCCAGAGATAACCGGCCATCGCAGTAGTAGTGGTCTTACCATGGGTGCCGGCAACTCCCAGGGAAGGCGAATCAGCGAGTAGTTCGGCAAGCATTTGGGGACGACTCAGCACGCGCAGCCCGGCGGCCCTAGCTGCCTCTCGCTCCCTCTCGCCTTCCGGGCTGAGCCGGGTGGTGTACACCAGCAGCTGGTGATTGTGACAGTGGTTAGGGTGGTGTCCATCCACCTTAATCCGAGCTCCTTTAACTGTCAACTGCTCGATGACCGCTGAACTCTTGAGATCACAGCCAGAGACTTGCCAGTCGCGGGCAAGCAGAAGTTCGGCCAAGGCCGATTGACCAGCACCGCCAATACCCAGAAAGTGGATTTTATTCACCCATTGAATACCTGCTTCACCCATGAATTGAGCGCCTCATAACTGATAAAAGAGTAGCGGAACTTGATCCTGCGGAGAGGAGATCAGGAGGCCTGGGATAAACCAATTCCCGAGAGACTCATAAAATATCTGCTGTACGGCAGAGCGAGTCAAGCTAATATAGCCTGCAGTGTCAACCCTCTGGAGTACCAAGGTGTTCACGGTGGTGAGCCTGGCTGCTGGCAGTCGAAAAGGTGAGCTACCCGAATGAGTGGGGCCAGGAACAGAGTTACCCTAGGTTTCTAATCTCGAAAATCGATGGAGTAATTTCGTCGTCCCAGGCTCATCTCGTAACATGGCAATCGCTGTGTCCGACCGCTCGGCCCAATCTGGAAAGCCGTAGTTTAAGAGCCAACTGTGATCCCCAGATACTAACCGACGGCCGGTCAAGCATGTAATCGGTTCATTCTGGACTGGAGCAGTCAGGAAGACAGCAACGCGGCCACCCCCATACCGATTCGATAGCTCCGTACAATGCGAACTAACAGCGCAGCCACTGGGATGGATCCGAGCAACGCCCAGTAAGTGAAGAATTTGGTGTTATCCCAGGCTAGGTAGAGTGCCCCGCCAGAGCATGGCCACTACCAACAGCGGGATAAATAAACTGGTATTCCAGATCCAGAACCACATCCAATTAATGTGATGTCCATGGTTGCTGGCCAACCACCCCACCTCCCAGTGCGGCTGGGCCGCACCACCACCGGAGAGCCAGATCGCCACCGGAACCCCAAGCAACAACGCCGGGAGCAGAAAAGCCCACCACTGTTTTTTGCGCTCCAGTACTGCCCAGATAATGCCCAGCGCCAACAAAGTGCCGAAAGCGTGCACGTGAAAAAGTGGAGTAGCCCACAGAGCACACCGACAAAGGCATAGGGCTGCCACCGCAATTGGGAGCGGGCACTCCAGAGCAGAGATAATCCGATCAGTACCCCAGTGAGGCCGAGTAGCTCACTGGTCAGTACGAGCGCGGAGGTGATCGAGCTACCGAAGGGGACTAAAGTGGCCGCGAAGAAATCAACCATAAAAGGATAAGTGAGGGCATGATCAGGGG
>JBOHUW010000349.1:0-2406 GCA_050734895.1 Candidatus Dormibacteraceae bacterium
CTCTCGTCCTCTAGAGTTTTTGCCAACTCCCACCCACAACCCCTCACCCCAGAAAATGCCTCCGACTTTCTTTACGTATTGGCTCTCGCTGCTTAACTTCCTTCCATTTCTCCCAAACTCCACAGGGGAGAGCTTGCTAAAATGGCAAATGTGAGAAGATAAGGCCATGAATGAAGTACCTGGAGCCATAGACATGACTGGGTATTCTGGGCAGTGGGTCGCCCAACGGCCCTCGGCAGGACGTCCTGAACGAGCCGAAGTGGTTGCTTCCGCTTTTGAATACTACGAACTTATGCAAGAGCTACAAAAATTGGGTATCGATAAACATCAAGTTGGGGTTTGGAAGATTCCAACCGCAGATAATTTACTCATCCTCTGAATGGTATTCGTAGAACTTGCCTAGCTTTGATTGGCAGCTATTCGAAGGACTGCCCAGCCCTACTCCGATTATCAGTTTAGAAGCTGGGGACCATACACCTCGAACTCTTATTTATGGTTTGTTTGATACCGGAGCAGTAATTACCAGCCTGCAAAGCCCAAAACAATTTGAATTGGGCATACGCGATGATCGCTGTGTCCCCATGGCTCTCGGGGCGGCCAACGGGCTGGTGACCTGGCAGAAACTCACAGTAACCTCGGGTTGGCTGGACGGTCATGAATTCCGACTCCCTCTGACTATTTCTCCAAGCCTTCCGATCAACCTATTCGGTCGGGTCGGCATTATGGACCTCTGGGAGATCAACCTCAACCCTGCTGCCCTGACGACCGAAATGGCGTGGTTAGGCCCCCAGCCACCGAGTGGAGGTCGACCCTGGGCTGCCTCATGGGAGGCTTATTGGTCTGATCTTCTGGGCTTAGGCTACGACTGGTCAAATTGGAATGCGAACGGTCGACCCGGTTTACCTTCCTATCCTCGGCGGCCGAAACCGCTCAACTGACCATCCTTTCAGCCTCCGGCAATAGCCCCCACGATCATAAATGGCGCTGCACCCGTCGCGATTGCCTCGGGCAGCGGGGCATCTGGCGACTCATGGGATAGATCCTGCTCGCAGGCAAAGAACCTCATGAACGGGCGCCGGGACTGCGTAACATGATCACGAATCGTTCCGCGCAACATCTGATACCTGGCCTCGAGTACGTCAAGAACGGAGCGCTGCGTAACCGGGCTCGTAACCTGGAGCTCTACCTCTCCAGCAAGGTGCGCCAGCGCCCGCAGATGGGCCGGAAGCACGACTCGTATCATGGCAGTGTCTGGACTTCGACGGAAAGGACGGCCGGAAGATCTCGGACAATCGGCTCCCAGGTGTCGCCACTGTCAGGCGATGCATATACCTGCCCCCCAGTAGTACCGAAGTACACGCCACACGAATCGAGTGAATCCACCGCCATCGCATCGCGTAAGACGTTCACATAGCAGTTGCTCTGGGGTAAACCTTTGGTGAGCGCTTCCCACTCATTTCCGCCCGTTCGGCTACGGTAAACGCGCAGCTTCCCATCAGGGGGGAAATGCTCGGAGTCACTCTTGATCGGGACGACATAGATGGTGTCCGGCTCGTGAGCATGAACGTCGATCGGGAATCCGAAGTCGGACGGTAGGTTACCGCTGACCTCTTGCCAGGACTCCCCCGCGTCGTCGCTGCGCATGACGTCCCAATGCTTCTGCATGAACAGCACGTCCGGCCGCGAGGGATGCATCGTAATGCGGTGAACGCAGTGGCCAACCTCCGCATCTGGGTCGGGAATAAATTCTGAATGTAGACCACGGTTGATTGGCCGCCAGCTCGATCCCGCATCATCGGTCCGGAAGGCACCTGCCGCTGAGATGGCGATGAAGATCCGCTCGGGATGGCTGGGATCAAGCAGGATCGTGTGCAGACACATCCCACCGGCACCTGGTTGCCAAGAGGGCCCCGAGGCGTGGCCGCGCAGCCCGGAAAGCTCCTGCCACGTCCGTCCGCCATCAACTGTCCGAAACAGGGCAGCATCTTCCGCTCCGGCATAGACAGTATCCGGATCGGCCAGTGAGGGTTCGAGATGCCAGACCCGAGCGAACTCCCAGGGGTGCTGCGTACCGTCGTACCACTGGTGGGTACCGGGGACTCCCTCGTACACGAATTCATTACCTACCGGCTCCCACGTCTTGCCTCCGTCATCGGAACGTTGGATCATCTGCCCAAACCAGCCGCTGGACTGCGACGCATACAGCCGATTCGGGTCAACCGGTGACCCCTTCAGGTGGTAGATCTCCCAGCCCGCAAAGTGGGGGCCTGAGACTTTCCATTGTTCGCGCTTACCATCTGAAGTTAGAAGAAACGCACCCTTGCGCGTGCCAACCAGCACCCGTACCCCACTCATCTTTTCTAATGTACTGTCTCAGAAGCTCATTTGCAAATCCCAGATCGAAAT
>JBOHUW010000350.1:0-2405 GCA_050734895.1 Candidatus Dormibacteraceae bacterium
GTCCAGCACAGGTCCAAAGCACTTGAACCCCCCCGTCGCAGATCTTCAAATCTCCTGAGCGCTCCGTTGAGTACTTCTTCATATTGGGGCAGCCGTCGTTTCTTGTTCCCCATTGGAAAACCTGTGGCAATAAGGGCTTTTTGAGGGTCAACTTTGCTCAACGATGGCAATAGTTCCCCGTTCCTCGATACGCCCTTGCCATGTTGAGCGGTGAACTCTAAATTCAACCACGGAGCTATAACTACTCCTAACTCGGGATAGCCATCATTGATAAGAGCTACCGAAACAGCAACGAGCGGCAATCCGTGGATGAAATTAGTAGTCCCATCAAGTGGATCTACGGTCCACATGGTCTGGGAGAGTTTTCCTCCGCGCTCTTCACCTAGGATCGGAATTCCTGGAGATCGCCGCTCAAGGACATCGATGATTGCGGCTTCGCTGCGGTAATCGAATTCTGTTACATAATCAGCGGGCTGCTTAGTCTGTGCCGTTTGTTTGTATAGCTGCACCTGTCTGAGTAGGTTTGCACCAGTACGAGCTGCTTCTAGTGCAATTTCCAACATTTAATAGATTGGGTATCTAGGTGTAGTGCGCTTGGCTACCGTATTGTACTGTTCGTGCAAATTACTTGCAGCTGGCAGGTCTGGCCATTGCCTCAGCAGTCTTGCCGTTACTGCACCTGAATTTAATAAAACAGGGGGTACAATTCGATCTGTCTCAAGCGCTGAGGTAACGATATTGATGGCTTCATCTGGCCGCTTCAACCCGGCGAGAATACTCGCTAAGCGTAGCTGCGCGAGTGCTAGTCGAGTTGGTCGCCAGTTTGGATGTGGGAGCTTACTATAGTAGGAAATTGTCTGGATTGATGCATCATGAGCCTCTTCCAGTTTCCCATCGAGCTCTGCGGTCGAGCTGAGTGTGTCTACCACCGCAATAGGACTGATGGAGAGGGAACCATCTCCCAACTCAGTTTGGGGTAGTAGTGAATGCAACTTCTCGGCTTGGCGAAGTGCTGAACTGGCAAGCTGGTGTTGACCAAGCCGTGCCTGTACACGAGCGTATGCGGTAAGTGCCCTGAGATGAATAGCGGTACCTCGGGGCGCCTGTTGAAAGCTGGCTTCGAATCGATGCATAGCTTTCATTAGGTTTCCTGCATTTTCGGTACGCATGGCTTGTCGGTCATAGACGAAAGCAGATAGTCTCAAATCACCTGCACGGTTAGCTTGTTCCAGAGCGAGAATGGAGTTCATTTCTGCCGCTACATCATCACCCAAGTCGTAGAGGGCATTTGCCAGCATGGCAGTGAGCCAACCATTAATCGACCAAAGTCGTGTGCGGTAGGCTGGGGTGGCAATCTTGAATAGATCCCTGGTGCTGCTGGTCAAGGCATCTAATCGTCGATAAATGTGTAGGGGTGGTGTCCGTGAATATTGTTCACCGAGTTGAGCAACGAGCTCGTCCAGTCCGTCAATCAAGGTGCCTGTTGGTTTTTCACCAAGATTATTGAGATCATCGATAGCCTTGAGAGCAGGATCAACCAAATTCCCAATGCTGCCCGATGCTGCGAGGCGAAGAAGCTCTCGTCTCTTCACTTCACTGGGCTGATCTGAATGTCTAGAGTCGAAAATAGTTGCTTCATCAAAAACCCTCTCAGATATGCGCTGGGCGGCCTGAAGGACGGAAGATGGAGGGGAAGATGTACCTTGTTGCCATGCTTCGAGTGTACCAACTGGTACCTGCCACCCAAGTTCAACGCTGAGGGCATCCGCATAGGCTGCAGTATCTATGGTCCTGCTTTTGGCGAGTTGAAAGGGGTCATGGAAAGGAGCTCTAGAACTGGAGCCAAGTTGGATGATTTCACCCATAAGCTCAACCTCCAAATCCTGCGACAGGCCTTCCTCCCGAGCCCGGAAAATCATCGGCAGTCTCTTCAGCCCAAGCTCCGACTCGATCAAGTGATTCCAGGATTTTTGCCAGCAGCTGGCCGTGCTTTTCTAGCTCTCGTTCGAGGGTTTCGACCCGATTAGATAGATTTGCGTTCGGATTCTGTACGTCTCCCGCTCGGTTCCCTGCTCCTAGCTCTTCAGCCAGCAGCTGATCGATAGATATGCCTGAAGCCCAGGCGGCGCTGAGTAAAGCATCGCCTGGAGGGACCACCCGATGGGTTATCCAGGTAGAAACCGCATCTTCTCCATATAGGCGACCCACGTAAGGCTCCATCTCTCGAGCCAGCTCGATTCCCGTGCCTGCCTCTTCCTTGGCCTTGGCAATCAACTTGGCCGATATTTCAGCCATTTGGTTCCGGGCAGATCGCCTTTGGCGGGACATATACCAAGGGTAAAGCAAACCGATGCTAAACAGAAAAATCTATTGACACTCTTTGCCGATTAATGATAGGATTACTG
>JBOHUW010000351.1:0-2391 GCA_050734895.1 Candidatus Dormibacteraceae bacterium
GCCTCGGAGCATGTTCAGCGGCGATCTCATATCAGGATTAATCCTACCTGTTCAGCGGATGGTCATCCGAACAAGCTCAGCTGCAGAGGGAGCGGCTGGGCCACCGGGCGGATCAGTGGTTGGGGGCGGCGCCCCAGTTGGTAAGCTCCCTTGAAATTGCTGACCAACTCCTTCAGCGGCTTATTCCGGCTGTTGGGCAGGTAGGCCCGACCCGCGTACTCCCTCTGATAACGAGGAATCATCTCCGGCCAGTGGCGAGCCAAACTTTCCATAAAGTGCTCACGAGTTCCCTCCTTCAGGTAGAGCAGACCGGCCCAGAGATGAGTCGCCCCGGCCTCGCTCGCCGCCCGTACCACCGCCTCAATCTGTTCCGGTCGATCGCTCAACCCGGGCAATATAGGTGCCATACTCACCCCGCAACGGATACCTGCGGCTACCAGGCGCTGTAAGGCTCGGAGCCGTTGTTGGGGCGGTGCAGTGCCCGGTTCGGTCCGCCGCCACACCTCATAATCGAGGGTGGGCAGGCTGAAGGTAATCGATAGTTCGGCGCGTCGGGCGAAGGTAGTCAGGACATCGATATCCCGCACGACCATCGGTCCCCGAGTAATCACCCCGGCGGGAGAGGCGGCATCAGAGAGGGCAATCAGGGCGCCGCGGGTCAGCTTGTACTGCCCCTCGGCCGGCTGATAGGGATCGGTTGCCGCCCCAATTACCACCTGCTCCCGCTTCCAACTCGGCCGGCCCAACTCCGCGCGCAGGACCTGCTCCAGGTTGACCTTCACCCGTATCCGGCGGCCGTAGCCACTGCCGTACTCTCGATCGGCGCGCTTTTCATAGGCCCGCACATAGCAGAAGGTGCAGCGGTGTTCGCAGCCGGTATAGGGATTCAGGGTCCACTGGAAACCCATCCCCTTAACGCGATTGAGGGCGCTTTTGCAAGGCTGCTCCACATACTCAACCGAGTCGCGCCTTGGTTCTAAATCAACCATATCCTTATTCTAGAACAAATGTTCCCAAAAGGCAACGGTTACTGGTTAAGAAGGGAGCGCCAAGTAGGATAGATTAATCTAGATCTGTCGGTCGATAATCGTCGCCGTGCCTAGCCCACCGCCGCAGCACATCGCTTGGAGGCCGTAGCGAAGATCCCGGCGCTCCAGTTCATAGAGGAGGTGGCACATCAAACGCGCTCCGGAGGCCCCTAGCGGGTGGCCGATGGCGATCGCCCCCCCGTTGACATTGGTCCTGGCCAAATCGGCCCCCGTCTCCTGCTGCCAGGCCAAAACCACCGAGGCAAAGGCTTCGTTAATCTCGAAAAGGTCGATATCCGAGAGCCCCAACCCGGCCTCTTTTAGGACTGCCCGAGTCCCCGGAATCGGTCCCTCCAGCATCAATACAGGATCACAGCCGACCACCTTTTGAGCGACGATTCTGGCTCGTGGGCGCAATCCCAACTCCTTCGCCTTATCTACGCTCATCAGCAGCAGCCCGGCCGCTCCGTCGCTGATCTGGCTGGAATTGGCGGCGGTGATTGAATGCTCGGCATCGAAGGCTGGGGGGAGTGTTGCCATCCGGGCCAAGTTTGGTTCGCCACGAATTCCCTCGTCTCGCTCCAGGGTAGAACCATCTCCTAACTGAATTGGCAAAATCTGAGACCTGAGCCAACCTTGCTCGCTCGCCCGAGCGGCCAGTTGGTGGCTGTGAACGCTGTACTCATCCATCTGCTGGCGGCTGATTCCGTACTTCCGTGCCACCAGTTCGGCCGAGATGCCCTGGGGCACCAGCTGGTAGAGTTCGGTCAGCTCAGGCGGGAAAGGTAGGCCCGGACCGTTGGCGACGTTGGCTCCGAGCGGAACTCGAGACATCGATTCCACCCCGCCGGCCAGGGTAATCTCGGCTACCCCGCTCTGAATCAGGTTGGCGGCAGCGTGGAGCGCCTGCTGACTTGATCCGCATTGCCGATCGATGGTCATGGCGGGCGTCTCAACCGGAAAGCCGGCCGCCAGCCAGCTGTTCCGGCCAACGTTTAGGCTTTGCTCTCCGACCTGCCCGACGCAGCCCCAGATCACATCTTCAATCAAGTCGGCTGCTGTGCCGGTGCGCTGGACCAACTCCCGCATCACCAGCGCACCGAGCATGACCGGATGAATCTGGCTCAGCCGGCCACCCCGCCGACCAAATGGCGTCCGTACCGCTTCGACTATCATCGCCTCTCGCATCCAGCCACCTCCATCGCCCTTCTATTATCCAGCCTCGATCCTGAGAGGGTACGCCAAAAGGGCGAGGCTACCCGTAGCCTCGCCCCCACCGAGAACGAAATAGTTAGAGCTTAGTTTGGCCCTCTACTAGCCCTGACTCCACCAATCGCAGCCGCAGTCGTCCTGGCAGCAGAAC
>JBOHUW010000352.1:0-2377 GCA_050734895.1 Candidatus Dormibacteraceae bacterium
AAATAAAAAAGAGGAGACCAATTCATGCCCACCGAGAAGGTTGTCAAGCGAACTGGGGATCTGGTGGCCTTCGATCGGGGCCGGATTGAGCATGCCATTGGCCGGGCGGTCGAGGCGGCTCAAGAGAAGCTGGACGCTAAGGGTCGGGTGAGTTTGGTCGACCGGATCGTTGCTGAACTCGACGATCGTTTCCTGGAATTCTATCCCAATGTCGAGAATATCCAGGACGTCGTCGAAAAGCATCTAATGCGGCAGGAGCTCTACAACACCGCCAAGGTCTACATCCTCTACCGGGCTGAACATCGTAAGCAGCGCGAGATGAGCCGTCAGCATATTGTCGAGGCCGCCCGCCGGGGGCGTCTCACGGTGACCACGGGTGAGGGAGGCGTTGCGCTTTTCAACTTACGCAAGGTGGAGGAAGCGGTGGCTCGGGCGGCACATGGCCTGGCCGACATCTCCGTCCATGCAGTGGTCGAGGAGGCGGTCAAGGGGGCCTACGACGGCATGCCCACGGTGCAGGTGGAGCGCGCTCTGATCATGGCCGCCGCGGCCATGATCGAACGCGAACCGGCCTATAGCTGGCTGGCCGCCCGGCTCCAACTCGATTCCCTCTTTCGCGAAGTGACCGGGGAATCTCCCGCTTCACCGCTTCGTGAGGATTTGGCTCGATCGGCCTTCGTGATCGGGATTCGCAACGGCGTACGGGAGGGGGTGTTTGACCCTCTGCTGGAGGCCTTCGATCTCAATCGGCTGGCTACGGTGATCGATTCGAGTCGGGATTTGCTCTTTCAATACATCGGCGTCCAGACCCTCGCCGATCGTTACCTGATGCGATCGAAAGAACATCATCTGGAGCTGCCCCAGGCCTTCTGGATGCGAGTGGCGATGGGCCTGGCGCTGGCCGAGCCGGAGGAGCAGCGAGAGGCGCGGGCGATCGAGTTTTACCACCTGATGTCGCAGCTCCATTACGTACCCTCCACACCGACCCTCTTCCACGCCGGCACCCTTCATCCCCAGCTCTCCTCCTGCTACCTGACCACGGTGGGTGACGATCTGGGACATATTTTCAAGGCCTTGGGGGATAACGCACAGCTCTCCAAGTGGTCGGGTGGGTTGGGCAATGACTGGACCAATGTGCGGGCCACGGGAGCGCCGATCCGCTCCACGGCAGTAGAGAGCCAGGGAGTAATTCCCTTTCTCAAGATCGCCAGCGATGTGACCATGGCGATTAACCGCAGCGGCAAGCGGCGGGGAGCCACCTGTGCCTACCTGGAGCTTTGGCATTATGACATTGAGGATTTCTGTGATCTTCGCCGCAACACCGGGGATGAGCGGCGTCGGACTCACGACATGGACACCGCGGTCTGGATTCCCGATCTCTTCATGAAGCGGCTGGAGGCAGGGGATGAGTGGACCCTCTTCTCGCCCAATGAGGTGAGTGACCTTCACGATCTCTACGGTCAGGCCTTCGAGCAGCGATATATCGAATACGAGGCGTTGGCGGCCAGCGGAGGAATTCGACTGACGCGGCGGCTGCCGGCGGCTCAGCTCTGGCGTCGGGTGTTGACCATGCTCTTCGAGACCGGCCATCCCTGGCTCACCTTCAAGGATCCGTGCAACATTCGCTCGCCTCAGGATCATGTCGGTACGGTGCACAGCTCCAACCTTTGCACGGAGATCACCCTCAACACCTCGGCCGACGAGACCGCGGTCTGCAACCTGGGTTCGATCAATCTGGCTCGCCACATCCTCGACGGAAAGCTGGATGAGGCTCAACTGGAGCAGACGGTGAATACGGCGATGCGGATGCTGGACAATGTGATCGACATCAATTTCTATCCGACCGGAGAGGCGAAGGATTCCAACCTTCGCCATCGGCCGATCGGCCTGGGACTGATGGGGCTGCAAGATGCCCTCTTCGAACTCAATCTACCCTTTGAATCGACGGCGGCGCTGGAGTTTTCCGACCGCCTGATGGAGAACATCTCCTATCATGCCATTCTCGCTTCCTCCCGGTTGGCTGAGGAGCGGGGGGCCTATCAGTCCTTCCCGGGCTCGAAGTGGGCGCGAGGGATTTTCCCCTACGACACGGTGGCTCTGTTGGAGGCGGAGCGGGGCCAGCCGATCGAGGTTGGTCGGGAGCGGCGGCTGGATTGGAAGCCGGTGTACGAGCACGTAGCCAAACACGGCATGCGCAACTCCAACACCATGGCCATCGCCCCCACCGCTACCATCTCCAACATCGCCGGTTGCGGTCCCTGCATCGAGCCGATCTATAAGAATCTCTATGTCAAGGCCAATCTGAGTGGCGAATTCACGGTGGTCAATGCCCACCTAGTCGCCGACCTGAAGCGGTTGGGGCTGTGGAGTGTCGAGT
>JBOHUW010000353.1:0-2376 GCA_050734895.1 Candidatus Dormibacteraceae bacterium
GCCCGAGTGCATCCCAGGCGATGTTGCCATTTAGATAATCAGTTCCTGCCGGCACATTGAACTGGTGAATTTGGTAGCTGTTGGTTATCCCCCGACTGTCGAAAAATGTCGGTGACTGAGTATTTAGTGTAATGCTGCCATCATCGCTCCAGAGTGGCTTGGGACCTAGACTGGTGAGAGTCGGCCTGATGGTCTGCGGCTTGCTCCCCTGATTGGTGACTCCTAACTTATAAGTCGGCCGCAAGCCCACCGGCTTAACCGAGATCAAGCTGGTCTGGTCAAGCAGCAGCCCAGAGCCCTGAGCCGCTGGCGAGCCGTGGCCATCATCGATTGCTTCGGCTAGCTGGACCGCCTTGAGGGCATTGACTAGCCCCGCACCCTGATGATCAGCCGGAGCCCCGAGATCGGCGGCGCTGCTGACGATGATCTGTTTCACCAACGCCGGCGAAGGATATGCCCCACCGTGGGTTTTGGCATAAGCCTGAATCACCAGCGCTGCCGTTCCTGAGGTAAGCGGGGTTGAGAAGCTGGTCCCCCAAAACCCCGAGATGGGCTTGCCGGCATCGCAATCAGTGTAATGCCCAGCATCGGGGCTACAGATCGACCAAGTTAGGTCAGCGGGTGCAACCACGTCCACCGTTCGGGGACCAAACTGGGTGGTTCCACCTGAGCTGACCGCGGAGATGTTGTTGTCGAGCCAACCTCCGGGCTTGAGTTGGGTGCCATAGCGAGTGTCCTGCCGATACGCCCGGAGGGTGGTCGAGCCCCCCACCGCGATTATTCCCGGGTCGCTGGCCGGGTATCCGATGGTGTTGGTCGGGCCGCCATCACCACTGCTGGCTACCACCGTAACTCCCGCGGCCACCGCATTCTTATTGGCAACGGTGAAGGCATCGTCATTTGTATCTGGAATTGCCAGGCCAGCAATGCACTCATTGAGCACGTTCACTTTATCGACGAACACCGCTCGGTCGATAGCCTGGACTATCTGCGATTCGAAAGAGTCTCCGGTACTCCCGAAGACATTGAACATCGCCAAGCTGGCTCCTGGAGCTATCCCTTTAATCCGCATATTGCAGTTAGCCGGAAGGGGATGAGCGGGATTGACGAACTTACTGAGATCATAAGTGGTGTTTCCCTGGGCCGCGATCGCCCCGCTGTCCGCAAAGGCTTCTAGACCACCGGTAGGGGCATCATTGCCATATCCGCTGAAGTCCTGGTAGTCGAAGACAACCGACTTCCCGTTCCGTTGGAGGTCGGGATTGTTAATATCCAACCCGTTGGCGAGGATCCCCACCTTCACCCCACTGCCGTCGACCAAATCATGGGCAGCCGGCTTCCTCTCACCCGATTGGAACTCGACATTCATTACCTGCAGCGCCTCCGGCTCGAGCAGCGGATTCTTAGAATCAGAGGGGCAGATCGATTGGTCCGGGCGACCGGTCGTAGGAGTACTGACCGGCGCCGCGACTTCATCCGGAGCCGGCGATGCATCAAACCGCGGAGCACGATAGGCGATATCCGGCACCACCGCCTGCACCTGCGGGTCATTGCGCAACCGGCTAGCCTCAGAGCTGGAGATGGTCGCCGAGAGTGCATTCACCACGCGGAACTGATGCAAGTCCCTCGCCCGAACTTCCTGAAGCTCGTTTAGCACTCCCGCCCGGTCGGCATGCTCTACTTGATCTCGCTGGGCGGCATAGGTCGGACTGGCCGGAGCCTCGGGATGCTGATTCTTAAAGATGACGATATCCGGCTGCGATGGAGCCATCGCCAGCTGTCCGGCCTCTCCGGGAGTCAGCGGAGCGGAGGCCATTGCCGGTGCCACAAAAACTGTCCCAGGGGCAAAAAGTGTGAGCAGAACCCCCACCCCGACCACCAACCTACGACGCATTCACCGGCCTTCTCCCCCACGGAGTGGGGAGGGATATCAAATTGTTCACGAACTTATGGGTCAGGACACTAGTTGAAGTTGAGGCAAAAAGCTTGTCAGAGGTTTTGAGCAAACGCTCCGATTCTGGAGAAGATGAAGATGCAGTCAATCCGATCCTAAGCAACGGCCTTGATCTTGATATCCCCAAGTAGACGATTAATCCGATCGTTGTCCGGAAGACCCTCTAGGTTTACTCCGTCTTTGACACAAAGTAATTCCACTCCAATCGGCTTTCCTGCAGAATCAAAATCAATGCGCCGTTCGGGGTCCAGATCATAGCCTGAGGCATAGGGCCGATCCGAGAGGTAGATATACAAGGCGTCTGCCTCCGCATCGAACGTATATTTTAGGGGCTTTATGTGTCGCACGCTCAATCACCTATCGTAATTACTTTTTGCGGTTCAACTACCGATATCACTACCTTAATCCGTCTAGATTCAATC
>JBOHUW010000354.1:0-2362 GCA_050734895.1 Candidatus Dormibacteraceae bacterium
AAGGTCGCTGCCGAGCTCAATAGCCGTCCTCGTAAGACTCTCGGCTGGATTACTCCTGCGCAGGCTTTCAACCGCTTAATATCAGACCCCAATCACCCATTTGTTGCGTCGACCCCTTGAGATCGCCCTCCCCCACGGAGGGGGGAGGGATTTCAAATTGGGCGCGAACTTACGGGTCAGGACACTACGGGGCGTGGCGGGTAAGGCTGTGTCTGGGACTGGGCTTCTCGAAGCGGTCATGGCGCTATTTGATTATCCCGTTTGTTTTGGTTGAGGCTAGGGCAGCCTCTTTAATTAAATATCCTCGTTTGAGGAGGTTTTAAGTGTGCGGCCTCGGCGATGATGATCAATCCCGCTGGGCATACCGCTGCGATTTCTCAAGCGAGTAAGGAATTCCATAAGGTGGTTACCGCCAGCGGTCAAGTCGGTCAGGTAGAGGGAGTACTGGTCAACAGCTGATGGCCAGCGTATTGCGTACATGATGGGCGCAAGCAATTTCTTGTCCTCCGAGAAGGGTGGTGAAACTGAATCTATGTCAGTGGCCCAAGAATTAGATGTCCAAAATTCCCCAGCCCATTTACAATTGTAAAGTAGGTAAGTCGGAATTCGATTCCTGGGGAGCAGGAAGAATAATGAGGGTAGCAAAAATGGCGTTTGGATTGGTGGCAGGAATGGCGATGGTGGTGTCCGCAGTAGCGACTGCAACACCGATGGCGGCAGCTGCGATGAGCCCTGGAACGAGCTCTCTGGTGAACTCGGGGGCTAATTTGAATTCTCTTGCGGATCGTGGGGGTGGTGGGGTTGTGGATCCTGGAGATCCTCAGCCTGGGGATTCGTACCCTCAGGCCCAGTACCCTTATACTAAGCAAGGTTTTTCGAAAGCTAAGGATTGGGGATGGGGATAGAATTTTTAGATAGTATGTAGAGATGTGTCGTTCGAGCACACCTTTGAAATTGACCGAGCTTCCTAAATTATAAGGGTAGTTTCTCGGCCGGGTGTGGCTCGACGCGATTTTCATCGTCGACCAATACGACCATCGGCTCCCACTGTTGAGCGACTTCATTGGGCACTTCGGAGTAGGTCATGATGATTACCTTGTCGCCGCCCTGGCCTAGCCGGGCGGCGGCTCCGTTCAATCGGCATTCGCCCGATTCTCCGAGGATTGCGTAGGTAATGAAGCGCTCTCCGGTGTTGATGTTGGCGACGTGCACCAGCTCGTTGGGGCAGATATCGGCCAACTTCATCAGGGTGGGGCAGATGCTCAATGAACCTTCGTAGTTCAGATCGGCCCCCGTAACTGTGGCTCGATGGAGTTTGGAGCGGAGCAGGGTACGAGTCCCCATCGCGCGGATCTCGGAGCTTGGAGAAGAGGTGGAGGAGTTGCGCATGGAGCCATTTTGAACTATCTCAAGCCATTAGGAGGCTGTTGTCTCACGATCGTCCGGTAGGTAGAACTTCTCCCCGGCCAACTCGTTCGGCAGATGCTGCTGATCTACCACGCCACCTTCGTAATCGTGGGCGTACTTATAGCCTTGGCCGTATCCCATCTCGCGCATGAGCCCGGTGGCAGCGTTGCGCAGGTGGAGGGGTACGGCTAAATTGCCATGTTTTCGAACCGCTCGCTGGGCTGCCTGATAGGCGCGGTAGGCAGAGTTAGATTTGGGCGCACGGGCCAGATAGAGGGTCGCTTCGGAGAGGGCGAAGATGGCCTCGGGCATGCCTACCATGTGGGCGGTCTGCTGGGCGGCTACGGCCAGAGGGAGGGCAGCTGGATCGGCTAAGCCAATGTCCTCGGAAGCCAGGATCAGAAGCCTTCGGGCCACGAACATGGGATCCTCGCCGGCTTCCAGAATGCGGGCCAACCAGTAAATCGCGGCATCGCTATCGCTGCCCCGCACGCTCTTAATTAGAGCCGAGATGAGATCGTAGTGTTGGTCACCGGCTCGATCGTAGAGAAGGTGGGGATTCTGCAGCGCCTGTTGGACCGATTGCAGCGTGAGGCGGTGGCCAGCTAGGGCCGCTGCCGCCTCCAGGGTATTGAGGGCGATGCGGGCATCGCCTCGGGAGGCCTGTAGCAATCCCTCTAGAGCCTCTTCCTCTATCTCCACGTTTAGTTCGGCCAGACCGCGCTTGATTACCTCGGCCAACTCTTGATGTCCCAACGCCTCGAGTCGGAAGATGCGGCTGCGGGAGAGCAGCGCGCTGATTACTTCAAAGCTGGGATTCTCGGTGGTGGCTCCGATTAGGGTCACCGTTCCATCCTCCACATGAGGGAGTAAGGCATCCTGCTGAGCCTTGTTGAAGCGGTGGATTTCATCGATGAAGAGCACGGTTCTCTTCTCGCCTTGCTCGGAGGTCCGA
>JBOHUW010000355.1:0-2358 GCA_050734895.1 Candidatus Dormibacteraceae bacterium
CTTCCAACTTGTGAAGCAGGATATCCAGAGACTCCGGGCTCGGCTTCGGCGCCCCGGAAGTGCAAGCGCCGCACAAAAAGCGTCGCCGGCCCCAGTTGCATCGTCAGCCTCAACTGTATAAGCATCGTACGCGCGATAGGAGGACCCTCGAAGAAATATGCAACCCAGATGGCCACGGGTAATGCACACCGCTTTAGATCCAACTTCGCTAAGCATGAATGCCACGTCACGTACGGATCGACCCGAACATTATCAGAGTTTTTCCATCCCACAAAAGATGTATCTCCCCCGCTTCGACTGAGGACAATTGTGACCGGATTCTTGATGTTCGGTAACACCTCCACCGCCCCGATATCCACGGCATTTGCCTGGAGCTCACTCCGTATTCGTTGGCCGAATTCATCTTGCCCAACAGCGCCTATCACCTTAACTTTGGCACCAAGGCGGCTTGCTGCAACTGCCTGAGTTAGACCTTTCCCGCCAGGTTCAAGGCTTAAGACTTTGCGCCTGTACAGCCTGTCCCCAATCAGGAATGGTATCGGTACGGACAAAAACGGCCAGGCTACCGCCTTCGTGCTGTTGTTGCTCGGGTTTCGAATTGGATTCCCGCTGCCGATCATAGCTGTCCTGGCCGCGAGGGCAGGAGGCTGAACACCGCGGTTAGTACGATATTGACGGAGAAGGATTATATTGGTGGTATTCCGGGGAAGCAATTCGAAGTGGAGTTGAGAATTATCCTTGGAGGGATAGCAAGATGAATGAAAATGATGCCGCATGGCGGCGTGAAGAGGCCGACCGGATCACCGCCCTGGAGAACAAGATTCGCCGGGAGGCCGAATACCGGTACGTGACCGGCAAAAAGCGCGAATTTCCCAAGAAACAGAGTGACGATAATAAAGGCGGGGACGGGATAATCATTCAGAAGAAGCAGTAGCGTTTCCATGCCCTTCCTCCCAGATGGACCATCCCCGGACCTTCACTATTAAGCGGCAGGAGGCCCTCAGTAGATGAGAACTGGATACGTCTGGCCCGAGCAGTTCGTGGGGCACAATTCGGAAAAATTTTCCCCGTATGCGCTCCCCGGCAGCCTATTCGTCGAGTCTTACTCAAATTTCGAGAGCCTCGAGTCGAAGATTCGGCTGGCGCATCTGGTGGAGGCATCAGGGCTGCTTAAGCACTTGGACCCACTCACCGCACAAGAAGCGGAAGACGAAGATCTGCTTCGGGTGCACAAGCGCTTGTACATCGAGTCGATCCGTGCCCAAAGTGGACGTCCGGAGGGCGGGGATGCAGGCGATGGACATACCAGATTTGCGCATGGCGGCTTCGAGATCGCTCGACTCGCCGCTGGTGGAGCCATCACCGCAACTGCGGCCGTCTTGGAAGGGCGCGTCCAGAATGCCTACGCACTGGTCCACCCACCTGGTCATCACGCCCTGCTCCATCAAGGCCTAGGTTTCTGTATCTTCGCGAATCTGGCAATCGCTGCCGAGTGGGCTCGTACTCACTACGAGATACGACGCATCGCTGTGGTGGACTGGGACGTGCATCACGGCAACGGCACTCAGGCAATCTACGAGCAGGATCCGGATACGCTTACCATCTCGCTCCACCAGGACCGGCTCTTTCCGATGAATTCTGGACTTATGAACGAGCGAGGCTCAGGCAGAGGTCACGGATATGCTATCAATATTCCTCTCCCTGCCGGCTCAGGGAACGATGCCTACATAGCAACGATCGAACGAGTGGTGGCTCCCGCTCTGCGCGTCTTCCAACCAGAGCTCATCCTCGTGGCATCTGGCTTCGACGCCTGCCTGCACGACCCACTAGGTCGACAAATGCTCACCGTCTCCGGCTTTCGAGCGTTGGCCCAACACCTACGAGAACTAGCCAACGAACTTACTGGGGGGCGCCTCGTGCTCATCCATGAGGGAGGCTACAGCCCACACTATGTCCCCTACTGCGGGCTGGCGGTTATGGAAGCCTTGAGTGGGATGGAGACCGACACCCAAGATCCGCGCCTCGAGTTCGCAGGGCATCACGCCCAGCTGCTGCAGCCCTGGCAGGAGGAGGTGATTGACCAAGCGGCGCAGCTGGCTACGGAACTCGCTCAGCACCGGGAAGCTCGGAACCTCTGATGAATTGAGCCAGACCAGCGCACTGGAGCGCCAGGTGGGATGCGGTGATCGAATCCGTAGCGCGAATCAGCTCACCGGGAGTGCCTTGGAAGATGACCTGTCCGCCATACCGGCCTGGCCCTGGGCCCAGGTCGATTACCCAATCCGCCTGGCTGATAACGTCGAGGTTGTGTTCGATGACGATCACCGTGCTGCCGTTGTCGACCAGACGGTTGAGCAG
>JBOHUW010000356.1:0-2345 GCA_050734895.1 Candidatus Dormibacteraceae bacterium
GGACCATCGCCGTGGCCAGCTCACCCATACGAGCGAAGTGGGGCGGCAGCGGATGTTGGGGCGGCTCGGCCAAAATACCGCTGCGACGGGCGAGGCGGACGGCGTAATCTCCCATCCGCTCCAGTTCGATAGCGATGCTGCTCACCCCCATGATCGCGCGTAAGTCGCCGGCCACCGGCTGCTGGGTAGCGATGATTTGGAAGCCATGCTCGCGCAACCTCCGACAGAATTCATTGATTGCCTGATCCTCGGCCTGGATGTTCACGGCCACCTCTGAATCCGGCTGCTGCATCACCTGCAGGGCCCGATTGATCTGGGATTCAACCTGAACCGCCATCGCGGCCGTCTCTCGACGGAGGTCCTCCAGGGCGCGTTGAAATTGTTCTCTACCCAAAGCGACCCGTGATGTACTCCTCGGTGCGTGAATCCCGAGGGTTCTGAAAGAGCTGAGTGGTAGGGGCAACCTCGATCAATTCGCCGCCACCCAACTCCGAGTTCATCAGCATAAAGGCAGTAAGGTCGGCGACTCGTGCCGCCTGCTGCATGTTGTGAGTCACGATCAGAATAGTGAAGCGGTGGCTGAGGCGCTGCATCAGATCCTCAATTTTCATGGTCGCCTGAGGATCGAGGGCGGAGCAGGGCTCATCCATCAGGATCACCTCGGGATCGAGAGCGATGCAGCGGGCGATCGAGAGCCGCTGCATCTGGCCCCCGGAGAGGGTAGAGGGGCTGGCTTTGAGGCGCCCGGACACCTCCTCCCACAGTGCCGCGTCACGCAGGCTTCGCTCTACTGCCTCGGTCAGGCGAGAACGCTTCCAGCCGAGTAGGCGAGGGCCAAAGGCGACGTTGTCCCAAATCGAGAAAGGGAAGGGGGTGGCCCGTTGGAAGACCATCCCTACCCGTCGGCGCAGCTCCAAAAGACGGTGAGTAGTAAGGATCTCCTCCCCTTCCAGCTGAACGCTGCCGGTCGCCCGCGCCCCCGGAACGAGATCGTACATCCGGTTGAAAACGCGTAACAGAGTGCTCTTACCGCAGCCGGAGGGGCCGATCAGGGCAGTGATCCGTCGCTCCGGAATCTCCAGATCGATCTCTCGTAAGGCCGCCGATTTGCCGTAGAAGAAGGAGAGCTTACTGGTCCGGAGCTTGATTGAAGGCCGCCCATTAAGCGAACTCAGCCGCGGTTGGCTATTCGATTGTCCGGCAGCAGAACCAAATCGGGGCTGCTCCATGGTTACCGATCCCACTCCTCGAAGCGAATCGCCAGCTCCCAAATCAGCTTGGTGGCCGTCGCCACCTGACGCAGCTCAATCGATTCATTCGGCTGGTGGGCCTCGCTCATTGCACCTGGCCCGAAGAGAAGGCAGGAGATACCACGTTGGCTGAGATAACCACCATCGCTGGCATAAGCTCCCCCGACCGGTTCAGACTCCAGGCCGTATCGATCCAGAATCCCGGTCAGACTCCGGATCAGATTAACCCCGCCCGGAGTGTTCATAGGTAGGCAGATATTATCCGGCTTGCCAACCTCGATCCTACCCGGAATCAATCCTTCGATCTCCACTTTATAGCGGGGCCAGATCAAGTTGGTGGCCTCTCCCGGAATCAACCACCGGGTCAGCGTTAGCTCACAGCTGTGGGGAACCTCATTGATCGCCTGGCCGCCGCTGATTTCGGTCGACATGATTGAAGGGCGTCCAACCAAGGGGTGATTCTTCCGGTTCAGCTCACCAACCACCTCCTCCCGGATGTAGTTCATCACCTGATTCATCCGATCGATCGCATTGTCACCCTCCCAAGGCATCGCTGTGTGGGCTGAGCGCCCAGAAGTTTTGATCTTGAATCGGAAAACTCCCTTGTGGCTGGTTATCACTGCCAACTCGGTGGGCAGGCCGATCACCGCACCCATGATTCGACAGCCCGGATCCCACTGGCTGAGAAAATGTTGAGTGCCCCGAGCCAGGTGTTCCTCATCAACTACGGCAGATAAAACCACGTCGATCGGGGGCTGGATACCTTCCACAACCAAGCCGCGGAGGGCCAACATAAAGGCGGCCAAACTGCCCTTGGCATCGCAAGCTCCGCGGCCATAGAGACGGCCATTACGCAGCTGACAGCTGTAAGGATCCCCGCTCATTCCGCTTATCCCGACGGTATCCAGATGGCCGGATAGAAGGAGGGCTCGGGAGGAGTCACGACCCTTGAGACGAGCAACTACATTAGGGCGCTGGGGAAGAACCTCCTGCAGATCAACCTCCAACCCCGCCGTCTCCAGCCAGTTGGCCACCCACTCGGCCAACCGCTGCTCGCCGGTCAGCTGGCCGTCCGGGGGAGCGTCATAGGGGTTG
>JBOHUW010000357.1:0-2337 GCA_050734895.1 Candidatus Dormibacteraceae bacterium
CCGAGGAACCCACCCCGACTCCCCGTAGCATCTACCACACGCTCTGGGAAGCGATATCAAACGGTGCGACGACACCTACCCAAATCGGCGGTGTCGCCGGCTTGGATGCGGCCAATGTCACCTATTACCTCAATCTCATGCGGTCTGCCGGGTTCATCCAGCACGACCATGATCTCTTGCTGCAACGGCGGCCGGTGATAACGCTGGCGGATCCGATCGTGCGCTTCCACCAGCTCGTCATCCGTCCCAATCTTGAGGACTTCCAGCTGCGTCTAGCAGGCGAGGTCCTGCCCAAGATGACGGCGACGATCTCCTCTCTGATATTGGGCCCGCAGTTTGAAGATCTTGCCAGGAAGTGGGTCAAGCGCTACGCTTCTGAGCTCGGTGTGGAGAAGTCCGGTTCGGTAGGGACCACGGTCGTTGCATGTCGGGAGCATCGTGGTCACCAAGTGGACGTCATCGCCCTGGATCAATCATCGAAGCCCCGGGACAAAGGCGGACGTATAGCCCTCATCGGCGAGGCCAAAGCCACCAATAGACCTCGATCTCGCGAGGACATCGAACGGCTGAGTCATATTCGCGACCTCCTGAATAGGGAGGGATGGGACGCAGCTTCGGCGCGCCTTGCCCTCTTCTCGCGCACGGGATTCAGGACGGATCTCAAGATGGGTGCTGACGCGTTGCTCATCGATCTGGAGATGATGTATGGGCGGCCTCCTGTGGGTGGCTAGAATGCGTCTGCGGGTCCTGACGTTTAACACGCGCTTCTTTGGTGACGTTCGATCTAGGCTACAAGTATAGGGTTCGATTCTTGATCCATCTGGGATCGACGTAGGTTGCCTGCAGGAGGTAGTCTGGCGCCGCAATTTGAAGCTGCTCACTGGACTTGCTCCCAAATCTGCCTTATCGAGCCTATCGAGGCTTTGGGACGGCAGTTATGGGCGGCCTAGTAACGTTCTCTCGGTGGCCTATAGATGACCAGTCCTATCAGATTTACCAGGTCCGCTCTGCAACAGGCCGCCCAACCTTAGATTGGCTTCTCCGGAAAGGCATGCTTGTCACCAGGATTCGGGTTGGCGATGATGTGCTTGTCGTGATGAACACTCATCTGCTCGCGAACACCCAGGGAGATTGGTCGGAGAGCAATATCTACGCCCTCGCAGAACATGTCCGATCATTATGGGATAAAGGCACACCTCGAGTTTCCTGCCCACAGGCGGTCCTGCGAAGAGTCTAGCGTCATGAGAGGGGCGCAACGAACGAGAACTAGAGGTGGAGATTCTGCTCAACATGGGCGGAGACCCCTATGCTGATTTGGCCGGCTTTATTCAATGGGCGGCGGCTCGGTTACATGACAATCTCGATTGATGCCACGGCCAATTATGCTCGCGCGGTTGGATAAGGTGAGGCCGGTGTTGGTGCTGACTCGTGAACACGTTCGCGAATACCTGAATGACTGGACAGTGGCACCGATCACGTCACGCCCGCGTGGGTTGCCGACTGAACTAGCAGTGGGTCCGGCCAATGGGTTGGATCATCTCAGCGCGGTTGCCCTGGATCGCATTGAAACACTCCCTCGCGATCTTATCGGCGAACTCGTAGGGCATTTGCACCGAGATCAGGAGCCAGCGCTCGCGGCTGCCATCGATTTCCTCCGAGGTTTTGTGGAATAGCCGCCCGATATTTTGTGGGTTAGTAAACCAAGAAGATGCTGGTTTGACGGTAGGATAGAATAGTGAGTACGAGTCTGAACATGGAGTTCGTTCAGCGCCGAGCAGTTGGCCTCCTTGACGAGTCATTATCCGGATTCCGCGTAGTAGTAGTGCATGGTGCACGGCAGGTCGGCAAGACTACTTTGGCTAGGGCGCTGGCTCGGGAGATCGGAGCTGCTTACGTAACGCTGGACGATGCCGATCAACTCGAGGCGGCGCGGAGCGATCCTCCCACTTTCATCAGTGCGGCCGGTACTCCCCTGGTGATTGACTAGGTGCAGAGGGTTGGAAATCCACTGGTCTTGGCGATCAAGTCAAAAGTGGACCAGGACAACTGCCCGGGGCAGTTCCTGATAACCGGATCGACCAACTTTCTCACCGTGCCTTCGATCGCCGAGACCCTTGCCGGACGGGCCGATATAGTGACCCTCTGGCCCCTCTCCCAAGGCGAGCTCCGGTCGGGTCGCGATGACTTCGTCGACCGGGCCTTCGACACCCCCGAGCAGCTACTCACTTGTCGCACCGCCGCCCCTGATCGGGTGAGTTACTTTGATGCTCTTTGTGCCGGGGGCTATCCAGCAGTTCAGCGAATGGCTCCCCGAACCCGCCGGCGATGGTTCACTCG
>JBOHUW010000358.1:0-2336 GCA_050734895.1 Candidatus Dormibacteraceae bacterium
ACAAGAGGTAGGCTGGCAAGGAACCTCCTGCCCCAAAAGAGACGATTTCTCCTAGGCTTCATTACCTTGGCGTGCAGGCCAGTAGCTACCTTCGATGCCAATACGAACCCCGGGCCACCACCGAAAAATTCTTGGGTCTGCCACTGTGCTAGCTTTTAGCAGAGGTACGGACCAGGGGCGGACAGAAAATTGGCAGGCTGGTAGAATCTCAGTCAAGCTTGCCCGGGGACAATTTGAATCCCAGATATTTGCACCACCCTGAGCATTTGGGCATCGTAGGCCCCCAAGCCAACTACGTGGTGTATGATTGGATGTATGAGGCGGACTAATATTTACTTGGGCGAGGCTGAAATTGCCAGCTTGAAGGAAGCGTCACACCTACAGGGAATCTCCAGCGCAGAAGTTGTCCGTCGCCTGATCAAGAATTCATTCAAGGGAACTGCCAGCTCTGAGTTGGAAGCCGACTTAGCCGCCATCCGTGATTCCTTCGGGGTGCTTGGAAAAAATTGCGAGACAATCTCTCGAGAACCGGATGACCGCTCTCGCCACCTGAATCAGATTAGGAACTTGTGATCCTGGTCGACAGCGATATCCTCATCGCTCACCTAAGGGGAATATCGGAGGCCATGAATTGGTTTGAACGTGCCCGCCGTCAAACAGGTCCTCTAGCGATAAGCGTAGTTAGCGTGCTTGAAGTCGCCGGTGGGATGAGATCCTCTGAGTGTAGAGAAGTAACCCGTTTCTTATCCAGCTTGCGCACCTTCGTGGTAACCGAGCAAATAGCTTGGAAAGCTTCTGAACTAATGCGGATTCATCGCCGTTCGCATTCGGGAATCGGATTCGCAGATTATTTAGTAGCGGCTACTGCCATCGTTAAGGGGTGTGAATTAGCAACTATCAATGTACGTCACTTCCCGATGTTCGATGGATTAGTCTCCCCATTCCAACTCAATTAGAGAGAAATTTACCCCACCAAACTACCCGAACAGGGTAATATTGAAGCTGTTCACCATGAAGGGATGTACGAGGCCAGCTGAGCTCAGTGAGGATGAGAAGGGTCGGCTATACGATAAGCGAATCCGTCACTACTTGGACTCCTTTCTCCAGCCCGAGCAGGTGCGCCGAATGGAGCCCTTTGCCGCCCTGAAATGGCTGGCCAAGGAGATGCAGCAGCTCTCTCGGCAGTCGGCCGATCGGCACGATCTCAGCGAAGGGCGCTTCCAATTGATGATGCGGCTCCGTTTCGAGGGGCCGACCCACCTCGGCGAGCTGGCCGATCAGCTCCACGTCAGCCCCCGTAACATAACCGGCCTGGTCGATCACCTGGAGAGCGACGGCTTGGTCGAGCGGATTTCCGGGACGGTCGATCGCCGCTCCATTCAGGCTCGCCTCACCGCCAAAGGCAGGGCCCTGGTGGAGAAGATCTGGCAGAACATCGTGGAATCGAATCTGAACCTGACCGAGAGCATCTCTCAGGAGGAGCTGGATCAGTTCCGCCACACCTGCTTCAAATTGATCCGAGCGATTGAGGAGAGAAAGTAGAGCGAGTCTATCTATGGCGCCGCGGGAAGAATTCCTGAACCGGTGGCTTCTGATTCGCTCCGGGAAGCGTCGGTTTGGGGAGCGTCTTTATCTCCCGCTGGGCCTGCTTGAGCTGTTCGGATGTGCCTGGTAATTGGGGTGGAGCTTGGGACGAGGTGAAGCGGAAAGCCGAAGTCAGGTCGCCGAAGGTTTGGCGCCGCCAGTCGCTGATGTTGGGTTCTTCGACACCGGTGACCTTCTCCAGAAACTGGAGCACCGAGGTGTGATCGAAGGGTTCGGTGGCGACCCAGCCCCCAACCGTCCAGGGAGAGACGATGATGCAGGGCACCCGGAAGCCGCCACCTATGGGAAGGCCACCTATGAATTCACCCGGCGTGCCTGAAGGCGGCGTGGGCGGGGGGACGTGGTCGAAGAGGCCGTCGTTCTCATCGAAGTCGATGATGAAGGCGGTCTTCGCCCATACCTCCGGATTGGAGGCGATGGCCTCAATCTTACTGGCCACAAAGTCGGCTCCGGCGGCGGGCAAGTAGTCGGGATGCTCCGATTGGGAGTAGGTGGGGAGGATCCAGGAGACGGTGGGCAGACGATCGTTTCGTACATCCTCCTCGAATTCGAGAGCGGTGCCCACGGCCATTCCCTTGTCATAGAGAGGCTGTCCCGCTTTGGCGTCGATAAACTGCTGGAAGTTGGCAAGCATGTTGAAGCCGTGGCTGTCCGTCTCCTGATAAACCTTCCAGCTAACCCCCGCCTGTTCGAGTCGCTCGGCGTAGGTGGTCCAGGTGTAGGGCTTGGGC
>JBOHUW010000359.1:0-2334 GCA_050734895.1 Candidatus Dormibacteraceae bacterium
ATTCTCTTGCCATCAGCCCACCGACACATAGCGAAGCTATTTCTCCGGCGACAAGGGCTGCACGAGAAATACTCAATGCACGGCAAGCAAGTCAACGTATACCTAAACTCCCTAAAGCAGTAGCAGCCCAAATCTCTGCTTGGATAGCGACAATCGAACACCCAAAGATATGTGATGGGGTGAATTTCTCTCGGATCCAGATCAACGAAGTCTTACGCAAAAGGGACGCCGGACAACCTATCGAGTTCGAAACTTTAGGGCCTTACCTCTCCGCCTACTATACATTCAACGGCGTAATGAGACCTGATAACCTGCTAGCCGAAGACGCTATAGGTCTTCAGTTGGCAGCGCTCTTTCGAGCCATTTTCCCGAACAGCCGACTCGTCTCTCTGTACGACGACTACAACAGCAGCATGAGTAATAGCGACTCGCAAAGTGCGACTGCACAAGCAAGCTTCACTGAGATGACAATATACAACTTTAAGAACAGCCTCGTTGAGCTTTTCAAAGCCTCAGGGTCGATACCACAGCATGCAACCGAAGGTAAAGAATTTCTGTTAATTCAAGAGAGTTCGATGGTGACGTATGCAGAACTACTAGTGGCTAAGCTTGAAAGTAAGGGATTCATACATCGGGATGGTGACGAGATATCGTTCGTCAACGACCAAGCTGAGAATCCACTTCACCGACAATTTCCACTCAGGACAAGGAAAGGCCGTTGGCTCTGCGGAGCCTTAGATGCTGCGACGTATCTCAAACCTGAAAATCTTGAAATTATACATATCGTCGTACTAGCCGAATATATGAGAAATCAACAGGACAGAGTTTGGGAAATATTACGCGTTCTTGGTATACAACCGAGCGGCTACCACAACATCTTCTATGATCCTACCCAATCGCCGGAGAAAATTATTGAGATAGTGAGGCATGCATTTTGTAGTCCTCATGGAAGTCTGGAATCCTCAGACCACTAGATCTATCAGTAAGATTCATTATCGTCACTACCCGACAATCACTGTGCCCTCCATTCCCGGATGGTAAGTGCAGGCGTAGTGGTAGGTGCCCGGTTTGGTGAATGTTTTGCTATAGGTGGCGTTGGCGTACATGATTGGGGAAGTCCCTATTGATGAATCGTCGAAGGTGACATTATGGACATTGCCACTGTGGTTGATCCACTGCACACTTCCCCCCACTGGGATGTTGACTTGGGCCGGGCTGAAGGCTCCTCCCATGCCGGTGGCGTTCACCTGCTCAACAGTTACGGCCTGACTAACCGCCGCTGGAGCTGAAGGGGTGCTGGTTAGGGCCGGGCTGGAGCTGGGTGATTCGGATGGGCTAGGCGCAGTATTATCTGAGCTGCCACAGCTAGTTAACCCGATTAATGAGAGCGATAAGGATAAGGCCACCAAATATCGCAAAACATGGCTATTGAAAATCATCCTTCCCTCTCTTTTTAAATAAATTACTCTCTCAACTCCCACCACAAGGTTATCACGGTGAGACGGGAGAGGCCATCGGTGACGAACAATCCGGTTGGTAGGGATTGGTAAGGCACCCCAGCAATATGACTGACTCTAAACGCAATCACCTTTGCCACCGGCATGGTAATGCGAATATCGACTCCTGGTTGGAGCGTGGCCAATTTGGTGAAAACTGCTAATGCACTACTTTGGCTATCCAAATGGCCGTCGATAACCACATCTCCTTACTGAGCCGGGACTGGAATGATAATGGCGGCTGTTTTCGAGGCCTCAGCCGAAGCCCACAGATTGCGGCCGATCCCCAGGGGTCAGGCCCAGGCCCAGGCCCAACAGCAACACTGCAGTCGGACCCGGCCTCTGGATAGCGGATTCACCGCAACACCTAAATCGAGCGAGGCAAGCCTAGCTCCAATGAACTAAGAAATGTCCGCCAGGCCGGTGTTCGGCATACTGGGCGGCGTACTACCACCCAGGAAGGGCATCACCGCAGCCAACACATCGGCCTTGGGCTTGGCGGTTTCGGTGGCTCCCATATAGATCCCGCCTTCTGGGGCGAGTCCAGCAGCATAACCGACCGCTGCTGCATGGCGACACTCAACTCCGAAAATGCCCGCCGCCGCCTGAAGCACATCCTTATTCTTGATGAACCCGGCGGCTCCCAAATAAGCCCCTACTCCAGTCTCTTCAAAAGTCTTGGAGAGCTTGATGAAGGCAGCGCGAGATTGGAAGGTGCCCTGCGGGAAGATAACGTGCGGCTTGGCCACCGGTGTACCGCCCAACTTCCGAACGGTGTCGTGGACGGCCTGAACGTGAGCCTCTTCATCCTGCTGGATCAGATGGAAGAGGTCTTTGT
>JBOHUW010000360.1:0-2331 GCA_050734895.1 Candidatus Dormibacteraceae bacterium
CGTGAAAGCACGGCTATAGGGATGAAGGAGTTGGCAGATGACAAAATCATACGCACTCCACGGCTCTCTATATTAGAAATCAATGCTGATAAGCTTGTAGCTTAAGGGATGCCGAAGGCTGGGGACCTGACGTCTGTCGACTGCTTGGTGCGGTCACCCTCTTCGGGTCAAGTTCCAGTCGCCGAATGAGGACCCCTCCAGAGCGTCCACATTGTCAGGTCGTAGAAGCCAAGCTGCCATCTTGGGAGATGCTGTTAGCAGCTCGAAGAGCTGCGAGCTCCCTCGAATTCTTCTCTATACCATGCCGCCTTTGAGCCCGACCTGGACCAGGTTCTTGAGGACTGGGAGTGGGAGTCCGTCGGCCGGAATTTTAGCCGGAACGTCAGCGGCCACGGGTAGGGTTCGGAGTTGTTCGTCCGCCACCTCCACCTTTTTCAATGTGGGGTTGAGCCGAAATTTACCCGAAGCATTCTCGACAAAGAAGGGGATGATTTCACCCTCCACCTCCACCCCTACAGATCGAATTAGGTGTTTAACACGCTCCTCACGCATGACATCTTGGGTCAATTCTTACCTCCTACCTAAACTTTACAATTGGCTCCAAACACCGATTTTACCCTACTCAAAGCTCTAGTCTGGGTTGGTAGGAATTCTTCATCTGGACGCCGAGATGGCGGAATTGGTAGACGCGGCGGCCTTAGGAGCCGTTGGGGCGACCTGTGGGGGTTCGACTCCCCCTCTCGGCACCACCCCATTGAATTAATGTTTACTGGTTAACTACACCTCGGGCCGGGGTGGCGGAATTGGTAGACGCGGCAGTCTCAAACACTGTTGGAGGAAACTCCGTGGGGGTTCGAGTCCCCCCCCCGGCACCAGCTATTTTGAACTTGAACCAACCCCTAATTAAACCCTTTTGTTCCCTGCCCAAGGTTTCCGGGTACCCCCAGATGTTGCATTTGTGTTGCATGTCTCTCACTGGGGCCGCTTGACCAGTTCGCCAAGCCGGTCGGCCGCTTGACGATCGACGCCCGGTAATAAGTGGCCGTAGGTTCGCAAAACCATCGTCTCATTGGCATGGCCGAGTCGTGTTGCCACAAGCTTGACGTCCTTCGTCTCATGGAGCACAAGCGTCGCCATTGTGTGCCGTAACGCGTACAAAACCACTTGTCGTATCTCTGCCTGTTTGAGTACCTTGTAAAAGGCCCGTCGTACCCGGTCATGGTTGTGGGGATAACCTCGGGCGTCTGTAAAAATCAAATCCAGATCAACCCAAGCTCCACCCGAACGCTGCTTCTGTATAGATTGCTTCGGCGCCCAATCTTGCAACAGCTTGACCACGACATCGGGAATCGATACAGGCCGCTTCGACCGGTGAGTCTTGGCCGGTCCGAACCGAAAGCCCCACAGCTGTCGTCCCATATATTCGATCATTTCGTCCTGTCTAACTCGATGCACGTTCTGGACCACGTGCAGCTCGCGTCGTAGAAAGTCCAAATCCCGCCAGCGTAGAGCTAGATATTCAGCTGGCCGGAGGCCGCAGTACAGTCCGACCAAAATGGGCAGCTCATAAGGATTATTGACCAATGTCATCACCACCCGTTCGGACTCTTCCGCAGTCAGAAACCCTGCCTCTTTGCGAGGTACGTGGGGCGGCTCCACTCCGTCAATTGGATTGGCTGATAACAACCGCCACTTGACTGCCCGCCCCATGGCTGCATGCAACATTCGATGCATATGTTGGACCGTCTGAGGGTCGAGTGGACCACCCGTGCGCCGGTTCCCGGCTTGGAGCCATTGGCTTTCCACCTGTTCGACCACTAACGGCGTCAGCTCCCGTAGTTTTACATGACCTAAATCCGGCACAATGTGGGTCCGTGCCTGCTGCTCGTAAATCCGGTACGTATTCCATGACACTTTGTTCTGAACCGATTTAAGCCATTTGGCCATGAACTCCGCTACAGTCAGCTTGTGAGCCTCCAGGTTGGTCCCGTTATCACGCTCTCGAAGTAGCTCGCGCTCACGAATCTCGGTTGCCTTACGGCTTCCTCGAAAGACTTCCGTATGCTGAATTCGCCTGCCATCCGAACCCCGGCCCTGATCGATAAAAATCCGGTAGCGACCATCTCCCAATTTGCCAATTCCCATCAGGCGGCTCTCTCAACGCAGCCAGTTGTTTGAGCTGCGATCCACTCCTCAAGGGCCGGGCGTGGAATTCTGATTAGTCGTCCAATTCGTAAGGCTGGCAGCTCTCTCCGCCTGATCATCTCGTAGATCGTCCATTGGCTAATTCCAAGCAACTCATGAACTTCCTCGACTCGCAGTACCATACGG
>JBOHUW010000361.1:0-2324 GCA_050734895.1 Candidatus Dormibacteraceae bacterium
TTGATGAGCGGTCCAATCCCATCTTTCGCAGTAGTGAGGGGTGACGGGAAGGTTTTTTATTCGGCATCTATGCTCTTTATCCTCTGGCCAGGCAGCGGATTCGAAACGGACAATGTCAAGGTACAGGTGGATTAATTGTCTGGCCTGGAGCGATTTATATGCTTTCTGGCTGTAGTTTGAATCTGCCTTCAGTCAGTTGGAGGACGGAAAACACGAGCTATTAAGTATTGTTGAAGAATGCTAAACCGCGCTGCTGTTGCTGGATAGCTGTTTTTCATAAAAATCCGCTAGATATGAACTTAAAAATGGCTTTTGATATCCTTGAGAGTAGAGCGCTTGCTTCACACGCAAGAGGTCATTGGTTCGATTCCAATACCGCCCACCACCCCCTCGGCTCGCTTCTATATGCCGTCGAGATCGTGAGCATCCGGGTACGAGCGATGGCGAGCATTCAGGCCTAGTGGCGGTGGAATATTTTTTTTAGTCGTAAACAGTCTGTCTTGCCGGAATTGCGGCCACCCCCAGCGTTCAGGTATGCCTCTCTCCGGTTGAGCCAAAGCCCGGTGAAGCCTAAGCAGTGTATCCAGATCATCACGGCGACAACGTCCCCATCCACACTCTGTTGCAACCCCGAAGTCACCATTGATCACCTGTCGAGCGGCGGTAATTCGATGCATTGCCCCCTCGTAGCCATCGGATAAGCTGACCAAGCCGAGGTAAAGGGCCGTATGATTCTGCCTCTCCAACTCGGCGAGAGGAGCTATGTAGGCGTGGTCAGCCCCGGGAGGCACCGGAAGGTGAAGGAAATTGATCGGCCGACTTACTGAACTGGCCAGAGCAGAGGCGATTTCCACCATTGGCGAGGCATCCTTTAGAGGCCCAGTAAATTTCCTGCCCACCCAATTCAAAACCTTGCTGTCTAAGCGACGTATCAGCTCGCTCTTCGGAGTACCGAGGAGCATGAAGAGGAGGTTATCGTGGTTGGCATAATCTCCATAACAGAGGTGGTAGCCGAGTTCAACTGGCGGTGGTATATGATCACCCAAGCGGGTGAGCAGGTTGAGGATATGCTCCTGCGGATTGTCAAACCAGGGTTGGAGCATGAACACTGGGACGTTCCCAGACCATGCTCGTACTTCATACGGAATATCCCACTGAATAGCCAGATCCTGAGGTGGGATTGCCTCGACTATCTGATCAACCTCAGCCAACATAGCCGCTTCATAAGCCGCTTCGACCCGGCCTACATCCCGCTTGGTAAGAAATATTGAAAGGGGGTTGAATGGAGAGGGCAGGTTGACCTGGAAGCGGATGCCTGGTTGAATTACCCCCTCCTCCTGCAATCGACGAAACGCAGCGTAGGAGCTGAGCGCGGCCTGGGCGTAGCCGAGGGAGGAGAATTCAAGTCGTTCAACGTCCACCCCTGGGCGCAGCTCATAGGCTCTAAACTGCTGAGGCTTCAGTCTTCCACCAGTCTGGCGAAAGGCAGGATTTTGAGCAAACGCCTGCTCTCCCTGCCAAAGTACGAACAGTCTCCTTTCTCCAGTCTCCCCGTCAGGTATCCGGGTGAGGGCATCACCCAACTGAGCAGAAGCAACTGTCTGAAACACTTCCTCTGCCGAGCTAAGCGGAAAACTTCCCACTAAATGAACCGGATAACCCTGGTTGTCTCGAGGCATTTTGGAACCCCCAGTCGATGAGCATACCGCTTAAAAAGAATTCTGACTAGTTTGCGTATTCCGTCAGCGAAAATCAAACCATAGCGGAAACGTTCCCTCAACAATAAATCTGACCGAAGCCCCGGGTAGCGGGGTCGGGTCGGAGAGAGGGAGCGATATGCGAATAGTGGAGCGATATGAGTTGGCCAAAGAATTGAGGGATCGATACTGGGCGGCTGGCCGGTCGGAGCGTGGGCTAATCCTCGACGCTTTCTGCCTGGCCAGCGGATACAACCGCAAGTACGCTATGGGGATGCTGCGATCTGGGGAGCGCAAGCCAGTAGTAGCAGTGCAGGGGTTACGGCGTCGTCGCTACGGGCTGGAGTTCAGGCGTGCTCTAGCTGTCTTTTGGGAGGCATCCGGGCATATCTGTGCTGAGCGATTGCAGCCATTTATCCCCGATCTGCTGCTTCTGCTTGAACGCCACCGCCAAATCAGCCTGGATGCAATTACCAGGGAGTTGATTCTGGAGGCGAGCATCTCGACGATTGAGCGCAACTTAGTCTCACTGCGGCGAGGGCTGCTCACCCGAAAGATGTCCCAGACCAAGCCGGGGACTCTACTGCGTCGGAAGATTCCGGTAATCGTGGGCAGATGGCGGGAGCT
>JBOHUW010000362.1:0-2319 GCA_050734895.1 Candidatus Dormibacteraceae bacterium
GAGTTGACGCGGTTTCTGGATGGCGGTCTGGCCACCCTGGCCTTGGATATCGACCTCCCCGCTGAACAGAACCCGGCGGAAGCGGCTGATTTCACCAAGGCGGCGGCAACTACTGAGGAGGCGGCACTGGATGATGCAGTGCGCCTTTACCTGCGCAAAATTGGGCAGGTAAAGCTGTTAACCGCGGCCCAGGAGGTAGAGTTAGCGCGCTCGATCGAAGAAGGCTCGGAGCTGGCCCGAGGCCACATGATCGAGGCCAACCTCCGGCTGGTGGTATCTATTGCCAAGCGTTATGTAAATCGAGGGATGCCTCTACTGGATTTGATTCAAGAGGGCAATCTCGGTTTGATGCGGGCGGTGGAGAAATTCGATTACCGAAAGGGGTTCAAGTTCTCTACCTATGCAACTTGGTGGATCAGACAGGCGATTACTCGAGCGATCGCCGATCAGGGGCGGCTTATTCGGATGCCGGTGCACGCGGTGGAGACATTCAATCGGCTGCTTCGGGTACAGCGTCGGCTGACTGCCGAGCTGGATCGGGAGCCGTCGCTGGACGAGTTGGCGATGGAGATGGACATGACGCCCAAGCAGGTTGAAGACCTGGTGCGGGCGGCACAGCAGCCAGTTTCGATGGCCACTCCGATCGGCGAGGACGATGAGAATGAACTGGGTGATCTACTCCCTGATAAGGATGCGGCAACCCCCTCGGATCAGGCGGCAAGAGCGGTGCTTAAGCGGGAGTTGGAGGAGTGCCTGAGTATCCTAACCCCCCGCGAGCGTAGGGTTATTCAGCTTCGCTTTGGCCTGATTGACAGCGAACAGCGGACCATGACCGAGGTTGCTCGCCGGATGGGAATGTCTCGCGATCGAGTGCACACCCTGGAGAAGCAGGCCCTCCAGAAGCTGCGGGGTTCCAAGTGGGCGGTAGAGCGCATTCAGCAGTTTTACCTGGAGCAGGCCAGCTGATCTATTCCTTGCCGGCCTTTCTCTAACCAGGTGGAGCTCGCTATTTTGCGCGCAAAGCGTTACAATTTGCTTTATGCACAGCTTGGCTTCACAGTTGATCCCGAGCGCGCTAGTCGCCCTCGAAGCATCGGGAGGGCAGCCGCTCAGTGAACTCGCTCAGGCATTGAATAGGTCGCCCAGCTCGGTTATGCGCGCGCTTCGGATTCTGGAGCGCGACCGTGTTTTAGAGATTGATTCGACCAAGAGATATCATATCATCGCACCGGATATAGCCACTCACCTCCGCGAACTTGGCTTGAAGGAAATGAGCTTGCCGGTAGCGGTGGCGGTGGTAGGGAAATCGAATCCAACCATCGAATTTGTGGCGGCAGATGGGCCAAGAATGATCGTTGTCTTGTCCTCTACCTGGACGGCCATAGCTCTTGCCGCAACGGGAATGATGCTTCTTGAGCGGATCGCCAAGCAACATAGCCTGCGCATAGATAAATACCGCCATGACGATGTTCGACGCAAGCTTCTTGAGGAGCCGTCTCTTCGTCGACGGATGGCATCAACAACAATTCTTCATGGGAATCTAGATCGAACCTTTCCGGATCGCTCGGGCCGCTTTTTAGACTATGGACGGCCGCTGGGCACTCCCCATCCGAACCTGCGGATTCCCTCGAAACGTGCGTTAGGAAGAATCAAGCACCGCTATCGCCTGGCATCAATGCGTTTGTTCGGATCGGCGGTTCGCAGTGATTTCCGCCCGGATAGCGATATCGACTTGGCGATTAAATATATCGAAGGGGTCCGTCCGAGGTTCAGCGAATTGCTGGATCTAGAGGAGGAGCTGGAGAAGGCGTTTGACCGAGATGTTGATATTGTCAATGAGCGAAGCATGAAACCAACCTTATCGATGCGTGTTGAGCGAGAGGCAGTGCCTCTGTGATCTCCTCGTGGGACAATGAATCGCTTTCCTCGTCGATGGCATAGCTTTCCGATTAGCAAATATTGAGCTTATTTTCTCCGTTGCGGACTGCTAAGTAGCGGAGGTAGAGGCTGTGCTTAGGGGGAGGGCAAGGGTGAATTCACTGCCCTGTCCGGGGGTCGAGATGACGGTGATATCTCCCCCCTCCTCCCGGGCCAACTCCCGGCTGAGGAAGAGTCCCAAGCCGGCTCCCTCGACGTTGGCATTTAGATCGGTGACGATACGGCTGAAGCGGGTGAAGAGGCGAGGCAGATCCTCCGGAGATAGCCCAATGCCTCGGTCTCGAATAGATATCTGACCTTGATGGTCATCGATTGAAACTAGGCAGCTTACCTTCTGCCCGGCTGAAGAAAATTTGAAGGCGTTGGTGAGCAGGTTATTGA
>JBOHUW010000363.1:0-2316 GCA_050734895.1 Candidatus Dormibacteraceae bacterium
GAGCTGGCATAGGTGAGGTGGGCCGCCCAATCGCTCCGGACCCTCCAATCCTCGAGGCTCAGTCCATTTGAGGAGAAGTGATAAACATTACTCATCAAGATCAGCCAGACGGGCCAGGCTGCGGCCAACAAAATCCAGAGTGGAAGTGGCTCAAACTCGCGCCAGCTTCGCATTACCTCGGTTAACTCATCCCTTAAGGTAACCAGGGAGAAGAGAATCGGAGCGATCACCGCCCCGTAGGCCAATCGCTCCTCGAAGCGCAGCGAGAGCCCACAGAAGTAGGTCAGCCCAAACCCAACAAAGACTAAGACGACGAGAAGAAGTAAGGGGGAAATCATAAAAGAGTATTACCCTCCCTTCCTCCCCTCGAAAGCGATGAAGTAATAGACCGGCTCCAGCAGAAGCTCTCGGGTTACCTCACGGGAGGCGACAACTTCCATATCTTCCACGTACGGTCCGGCATGAAGGAGGAGGTCGTCGGGATCGACATCAGTAGGGTCGACACCCCAAATCATTCTTCGCTGGGCTCGTTCAAGTAGCTCCTCGGTAACCAGTATGGTAGTACCGAAACCGCTCTGCTTCAACTTATCAGTGAGGTCCCAACCAAAGCGCCAGAATACGGGTGTATTGTCACCGTGAAACTCTGGCTCCCGCGGAGGCATGGTACGAGCCTGAGGAATCGGAACCATGATCAAGGCAACTCCCTGGGGTTTGAGCACCCGCCATATCTCCGCCAAGGCTCGCTCTGTATCCGGCACATGCTCCAGCACATGAGGAGTAAGGAAAACATCTATGCTTTCATCGGGCAGCTTTATCTGCTGCAAATCGAGATGAATATCAGCACGGTGTCCTCGCTCATCGAAATCGCTGGCCAAGTAGTCCACCAACCCCCGCATATGATTTCGATAGCGATCGTCCAGCCGAGGACTTGTCTCCAAAACTCGGTGATCAGCATTGTATTTAATCCGGCTGGTCCAACATCGAAAGAGGAAGCGATCGCGAGCAATTGCACCACAGAATGGACAGGTAGCTGATTCACTGTGCGCACGTCCATCGAAATGCGCTCCTTCCCATCCGCAGATATTGCAGTTTATATTGTTATCTTTAAGTCGCCTATCCAACAATCGACACCATAGGGACTTATCCCAGGACTTTAGGCGCAGATCAGATCTGCGACCGATCTTTCCAGTCAGGGATCTAATGCGACGGCGAATGATGGGATTATTCACTGGCCAACCCCATCACAGGTAGGTTTGACCTGCCACCATACCCGAACTCCTCCAGTGCCTTGCGGAGGGCGTCCCAATAGCCAAGTTAGGAAATCTACCATTTGCGTCTGGCTTAACTTGTGGTCCCGAGATAACTGTATGCACCTGCCAACTGGTTAGCTCGCAGCTTATTTCATGCTTCAGTTTCGGGGTCTGCGAAGGGATCCCCTTGCCCCCATCAATCAAGCCAAGACTATGTTGCGTAGCTGACGGGGCAGGATCGAAGATTAAGCCTGTCGTTGGATGGGCACCATACCCCTCGGGCATCCGAAATTGATAACCCGAAGCCGCCTGCCAGTACAACCCCTGGGGATTACTGCTGTTTACATAGGGCACGAGCAGAGCCACACTGCTCTGAGAAATCTGCTTGGCCGAGCCATCAGTAAAAAATGAGGGTACAGGCGCCGCCGAAACCAGCCATGGATAGGCGAGAAGGATCACAAGGAAGGACACACCCAACCAAACGGCCAGCCCAAAACGAAGCAACGGCCGACGGATTTCGCTCCTGAGTCCATTCACCAGCACCGCCACCAGGATTGCCGCCAAGAAGAAAAAATAAAGCATCAACCGAGACGGCAGAGTGTGCTCAAAAGCCTGAATTCGGTCAACTACCCGCCAAGGCAGAACAATCCGAGTAGCATGACCGAGGACATGTAGGTGCGGCCCCAACGACAACACCAAAATCACTACCCCAACCACCGCCGACCAAACGACCAGCGGAAGCTTCCGCCAGTGATACACAATCCAGCCTAGGAGGAGGAGCAGGGGAAGTCCCACATAGCCCGTCCATTCACCCGGCCAGCCGGTGAAATTTCGGGCGAGGGTAACCAACGGCTGGGGCGCGAAGTAAAGCAACGGGCCGGGCAGAACCAAACTGGCCAGATCGGTAACATAAACATCATAGGGCTGCAAATTACCCAAAACGGCATCCGGACCCCAGTACATCATGATGATGCCCGGCAACGCGATCAGCAGACCAACCGCTGTCGCCAGTGAACCGCCCTTTAGTAGCCGATCGAAGCCGGAGTGGAGGTGATCGGGATAACGC
>JBOHUW010000364.1:0-2302 GCA_050734895.1 Candidatus Dormibacteraceae bacterium
AGCTCCTGCAAATGCCTCTTCATTCCGGTGGGGATCGTTTTCATCCAATTGTGTCAGTAGGGAATTGAATACTTCTAGCGCATCCGCTATCTGGCCCATCGTTAAGAGAGAAACACCTTTCATCACTGTAGCCTTGGCAACCTGATTGGCCACCTCACTGTCATCTGAATTCTTATATTCGCGGCATACCTGATCTGCATCTTTCACTGTTCTCTCGAGATGGCCTAGTTGCTGGTGGATCATCGCCTTACACACGATGGCTTTCGCTACCTGTCGCCTTGTGTTCAATAACACTGAAGAGTTAAATCTGTCAATCACAGATTGGTAAGCGTTTAGGGCGTCGTTGAATCGCCCCTCCTCGTACCATTGGAGGCCTCGATTCACAATCGCAATTGCAAGGGCTTCATGAGGGTGAAGTCGTTCCAGATCAGTCGTCTCTATCGGATTCGCTGGAATGACCTGAATGCAATGTAGGAATACGAAATCACCAGTCGATGGCATTGAGCTGTTGATGGCCAAAGGCATGAGCGTGACTGGCTCTGCCGTCGGAGCACTCTCGTTGGACGTGATATTCTCAGTGGAACCTTCCCGGTTCACCTCAACATGGACCGCCGATCCAGGATCCAATCCAGCAGTTAGCGCATCAAGACGGTCGACTTGTTCAATAGCGGCTTCAATCCTCCCCAATTCGACGAACAGACGGGCCGCGTCACGCATACAAGACACTACAATGGAGATCACTGGCTCTGCGGGGTCATTCCGGAATTGCGCCTCCGCCCCAAGCAGCACCGACAGCGCATCCTCCAGACGGCCCTGCTGATGCAGGAGAAGTCCTCGGTTATGAACTGCAATTGCCGCCTGGACACGGAGGAATGGTTCCGGAGTCTGTGCGAAGTCTGCAATCGCTTCAGCGTACAGATCGACTGCTTCCTCAACTTCACCTAGGCGTCCGAAGATCCCTGCGAGATTCACCTGGGAGACTGCACGAAGTTCGCTTGCGGCGCGACTCGTGTCATGCGAGATCAGGTTCGCAGCACGTCGCAACGAAGCGGCCGCAGCATCGACTGCATCTATCTCCAGCTGGGCCTCGGAGTTATAGATGATTGCCGCGGCGACCATTCGGCGAACATGGGGGTCATGAACACCAGAGAAGTTGCGATCGATCTCCTCACATATAGATAGACTTCGATCGAATTCCTGACTCTGGATCGCGAGAATCTGCATATTGAGCTGCGCCGTACAAGCGATCAAGGCGTCATCTGATTTTCCTGCTGATCGCCAAGCGGTCACTGCGGTGTCTCGCTCTCCACGGCTCAAAGCCACCACCCCGACGGCGTAAGCATCCTCACTGGTGACGTTGTGAGTCACGAGTTGCCACATCGATGTGGGGATGGTGGATTGCGGATCGTCGACTGACCATTGCAGCTCAAGGAAGTCAACCAGATATTCATTTGGGCGATACGATGCACCACGCTGTCCCTGACGATATGCGAGGGCGATGTCAGATCCTGATACACCTGAAGTCAACCATCTCAACGCTTGTTCAAACTGGTGGTGAATATCGGGGTCACGATACTCATCGGGAAGATACGCATGCCATGCTGTCTGTAGAACGCGCTCAGGCACTGGACGCTGCATTCCGCACCGATACCAGTCGGCAATCGCGCGGGCCAGGGCCACGTCGCAGCGGCTCCCTGACGTGAACTTTCTTCGTAGTTCTGGCGCAAGAACCAGGATCTCACCGACGCCGTAGTTCGACCAGTCGTGCATTCCGAACAGTTCCGTGGCCAACGCTTTCTGATCGGCTGATTCAAGCAATGATGGTAGTTCGATGTCGATCGCAGACCGAAGAGTTCTGGCCATCTCCTCGCTCTGCGGAAGATCTGTTGACACTGGCTTGAGTTGGTTTGCCTCCTGAAACAGCAGCCTATGGTACTCGGAATCCTGGATGGTGGCGACAACGAGTATGCCTCGATGCCGACACTCCGCCAGGAGTGTTCGGGTAAGTGCGCCAGCTTGTAGGAACCGATGTGCCCCGTCAAGCCAGAGGATCGCGGGAGACGGACCATCCCCAGTTTCATCGATTAAACACAAGATGTCACGAATCTGATTGCTGGAGATTGCATCTGCATCAGGGATAAGCGTCATGTGTGCACCGAAGCCCGCGCGGAGGATGGCGATCTCAAGGGGTCGACGCAACAAATGGGTGATTGGGGTCTGATATTAAGCGGTTGAAAGCCTGCGCAGGAGTAATCCAGCCGAGAGTCTTACGAGGACGGCTATTGAGCTCGGCAGCGACCTT
>JBOHUW010000365.1:0-2296 GCA_050734895.1 Candidatus Dormibacteraceae bacterium
CGCCCGAATCAATCCGCTGTCGCTGTAGATCCCTCGGCGGCTCAACTCCTCCCCCACCTCTACCGCCCCAAGCAGACGAGCCGCCAGCGGCTCGAAGCCGGCCAGACAGCGCACCTTGGCGGCCAGCGAATCATCCCGAACCTGAAATCCGGATACCGGATAAAGGATGGTCGTTTGATTCGAGCAGCTCTCCGCCTCGGCCAGCGCTACCGCCCGATCAGGGGCTGCCCAGGCATCCAGCAGGGGACCGAGCACCGCGGCCAACGCCGCCTCGTAGCCCGGGCCCGCGATAATCACATCCCCTACCCGCTTAAGATTTCCCGATGACTTGGGATGCAGCGTCTCCAGCCCCGCTAGTTCCGCGTTGATACGCTCCCTCATCGCTGTCGCCTCGGTCGCGGCCCTCGCTGCCGCCTGGGCCGCCGCCGCTGCCGATCGTGCCGCCTCCAACCCCGCCTCGCCTGGTTCGACTACCGCCGAGAGCTGGCTCAACTGCTCGGTGAGAAGCTGGGTTCGGGTCTCGGCCTGAGCCAGTTGGGATTCAGCCGCCTGCTGCTCCCGCGCTGCCTTATCCGCTTGTCGATTCGCCACCTCCACCTGACGAGCAATTTCAGCTGAGGGAAGCGGAGTCGGGGCCGGCTGGGCAGCAAGCTGTTCCTCGGCGACAGCCAACTCGGTCTCCAACTCCCTCTGACGGGCAGCGGCAGAGTGAATCTGTTCGTCCAGCGCTTCCAGCTGGCGACGCGAATCCTGAGCAATCTGGCCCCGACTGCCAATCCGCTCCTTGGCTAGAACCAGCGCGTGCTCGGCATTGGAAAGTTCAAGTCGAGCCGCTCCCACCGCCTGCTGTCGAGCCAGGCGACGATCCTGAGCCGCCTGCAGAGCCGCCGTACAGCGGCCGTGTTCCGCCTCGGCAGCTTCAACCGCAGCGTGGGCAACCGTGAGTCTGCCTTGTAAGGCCTCCAGCTGGCGCTGTAATTTCTTGTGTCGTTCCCGCACCTCCCGCCACTCCTCCCAGGCGATGCTTCCCCGCAATAACTCCAGCCTCTCTCCGGCAGCCAATGCCTCAGTCGCCGCCCTGGCCTGAGCCCTAACCACCTCCAGCCGCGGCTCCAACTCGCCGCGCAAATCCTCCAAGCGAGTCAGGTTGAGCACCGCATCTTCCAGCTGCCCGGTGGCCTCAGAACGCTTGGCCTTTACCCCTCGCACCATCGCTGCTTCCTCGATCAGCAGTCGACGCTGCTCGGGGGCACAGCCGACAATGTGCTCGATATCGCGCTGATCAACGATGGCGTAGGAGTCGGTGGTCATTCCGGTCGAGGCAAGGAGTTCGAGTACATCGCGGCGGCGTACTCGGCTCTGGTTCAGGAAGTAATCGCTCTGACCCTGGCGATCCACCCGGCGGCGAATCGCCACCTCCTGGTAATCGATCGGCAACCGCCGCTCGGTATTGTCGATCAGCAAGGTGACCTCGGCGACCGAAGCCCGAGAGCGACGTGTCCCTCCGCTATAAACCACCTCCTCCATCTTTGTTCCACGTAGGTCTCGGGCTCGGCTCTCGCCCAAAACCCACTTGAAGGCATCGACGATGTTGCTCTTCCCTGAACCGTTGGGACCAACCACCGCCGTTACCCCGCCTTCGAAGAGGACCTCCGTCCGCTGGGCGAAGGTCTTGAACCCCTGGAGAGTGATCGCTTTCAAGCGCATGGCTTAACCGACCGGCTCTCCTAGCTGGCGGCTCCGCCCTGAGTCGGGCTCCGATTCCTCGATACCATAGATTCCTCCCCCCTTCTGGGGGAGGAGAGGAGGCGGGGTGGAGGAACCCTCAGCAGTATCGGTCTGGGGAGCGGAGTCACCCGTCTTAGCTGCCCCACGCCGGGAACGCCTCCGCGGTTTGGGCTTCGATTCCTCAACAGTGACGGGCGGAGGGCTGGGCGGAGGATCATCTGATTCCATCAATCGCTGCAGAGCAACGCTGGCCGCCGCCTGTTCGGCGTTCTGTTTGGTCTGGCCATGGCCGGTTCCCAATGCCTGATCGGTAGCGTAGACCACCGCCGTGTACTCCCGCAGGCGATCCCTCCGCCCCCTCGAACCGACACACTCATAAGTCGGAGTAACTCCAAAACGGCCCTGAACGACCTGCTGGAGACGGCCCTTGAAGTTCTCCTGTTGGAAGGCCTCGGGGTTGGCCTCAAATCGTTCCATGCAATAGTGGAAGGCAGCATCGTAGCCGGCATCCAAAAAGATGGCGCCCAGGACGGCCTCAAAGGTGTTGGCCAACACCGAAGGGAGGGCG
>JBOHUW010000366.1:0-2295 GCA_050734895.1 Candidatus Dormibacteraceae bacterium
GAGAGTGGTTCCACCCATCGGGGGTTTGGATCTAGCTTATTTGATAGTGTTCATTATCGTCTCCTTTCTGATGCGTCTGGCCGGTAGCGTGTACATCTAATTAATGAGATCGAAGCTACTGTTTGTTACGGTTGCGGTGATTGTGATACTTCTCGATCGCCTGAGCAAGAATTGGGTGATGGTAAACCTCCCTCTGGGCGGCCAACGTCGGCTGCTCCCCTTCTTATGGCTGACCAACACCGAAAACTCGGGGGCGGCTTTTGGCCTCGGCCAAAGTCATGCTCTCCTCCTCCTGATCGCCTCAGTGGTGATTGGAGTCGGGATTATCTTCTATGTGCTTAGGTCCCGCATCAAGTGGCCGGAGGGAGTGTTGCTGGGACTAGTGATGGGCGGAGCGGTGGGTAATGCCTGGGACCGGCTCTTGGATGGGCGAGTAACGGACTTCCTAGATCTTCATTGGTGGCCGGTCTTCAACCTGGCCGACGCTGCCATCTCGGTGGGGATCGTGCTGCTGATCGGGGGGTATCTGCTGCGGCAGAGCTACGCCAACTCCAACTGAACGGGACCAGTGGTCGCCTCGACCGAGTGCTGGGAGAGCTGGAACCTGAGCTAACTCGATCCGCGGCTGCCCGGCTGATTAAGGCCGGGTTGGTAAGGCTAAATGGCCGGCTGGCTCGACCCTCAGAGATGGCTCTCGATGGAGATCTCTTGGAGTATGAGTTGCCGCCCCGTCGAACAGAAGAACTGCAGTCTGAGCCGATTTCACTGGATATTGTCTACCAGGACGAGGAGTTGGTGGTGATTAACAAGCCGGCGGGGATGGTAGTTCACCCCGGAGCCGGTCAGTCGGAGGGGACCTTGGTCCACGCCCTCCTCGGGCTGGGCGGTGAGTGGTCAAAGGTTGGCGGCAGCGATCGGCCGGGCATCGTGCATCGACTGGACAAGGGAACTTCCGGGCTGATTCTGGCCGCGCGGAACGATCTCGCCCACCGTCAGCTGGCCGAGCAGCTGCGCTCTCGCTCCCTCTCTCGCATCTATCTGGTGGTGGTAAGAGGGCGAGTCAAAGCCGATCAGGGAGTACTGGAAGGCCCGATCGGTCGCCATCCCGGAGGAGGACTGAGACGGGCAGTAGTCGAGGGGGGACGGCCGGCTCGAACTAATTTCCTCACCTTGGCTCGCGCGACCGCGCATACTCTCCTTCAATGCCAGTTAGAGAGTGGTCGTACTCATCAGATTCGAGTTCATCTCACTTCCCTGGGATATCCGGTGGTTGGCGACGAACTTTATGGCCAAATCAAGCCCGGAGATCCGCCGCGCCCCCTCCTTCACGCTTGGAAGCTCCGCCTGCGCCATCCCCGCGACGACCGCGAGCTGAGCTTCATGGCTGAACCGCCGCTCGACTTTCGTATCAGCTGGCGAGGCTTCAGCGGCTCGTCAGTAGAGCCCTGGCGGGGGGAAGGGTAGGGCGTGATGGAGGGAGAGGTCGAGCGTAGCCTGTTGGTGGTCATCTCTGGCCCTGGAGGGGTGGGGAAAGATACGGTGATCGAGCAGCTGTTGGAGAGCAGCTCCCGTTATTGCTACTCCGTCTCCTACACCACCCGTCCTCAGCGGGAGTACGAGGTGGATGGTGAGCATTACAGCTTTGTTGATGTGGTTACCTTCCAGCAGATGGCCCAGCAGGGGGCGCTGCTGGAGTTTGCAACTGTCAATGGCCACCTCTATGGCACCTCCGAGGCACGGGTGGAGGCGGCCCAGCGGGGAGGTTCGGATGTGATTCTGAAGATCGACGTGCAGGGCGCCGATCAGGTGCGGCAGCGGCGGCCGGATGGAGTATTCATATTCATCGCCCCGCCCTCCATGGAGGAGCTGATTCGGCGGCGGGAGGAGAGGGGCTCAGAGTCACCCGAGGAGATCAGTCGTCGGCAGGAGTTGGCCGAATGGGAGATGGCCTTTGCCAAGAGCTACGACCATATAGTTGTCAATGATGAATTGGAGCGAGCGGTAGCCGAGATTGCCTGGCTGCTGGAACAGGAGCGGCAAATCCGCTGCGAACCAAATCACGTATGACCTCCGCCGCGCTCAATGGCCTGCGGGTGGCGGTTTTGATCTCTGGTGGCATTGCTGCCTATAAGGTCGCCGAACTAGTCTCCCGACTGATTCAGGCGGGAAGCTCGGTGCGAGTAGTTATGAGCGAGGCCGCCACCCGCTTTGTCGGACCGATCACCTTTCAGGGATTAACCGGCGAGGCGGTGTTGACCACGCTCTGGTCGGGGGCTGGGGAACCTCATGTTGAAC
>JBOHUW010000367.1:0-2291 GCA_050734895.1 Candidatus Dormibacteraceae bacterium
TCAATACTCTCATGAATGTGCAGGACAAAGTGGAAACCCGCCCTGAATTAACCCGCTGGCTAAAGTGGGCCGATCAGCTATCAGGAAATAACCCGGCGCTGGCCCGGCAGATCGCCCAGATCGCGCTCCACGCCGCCGATGCCGGAGCCAGCGACGCCGTGGCCAGTGTATTGGGCAGAATGTCCCATTTCCCTCCTAGCGAAGCTGATCTCCGACTGCTCGAACAGGAGCTGGATCAGATCCAAAGCCGTTTGAATCAATTCGGCTCAGAAGAGGTGAATATCGATGAGAACTCGATCCGCCGCCGGTCAACGATAGACGCCCACCTGGAGGAGTTGCTGATCACCAACCTCAAGCGAGTTTCCACCCCCAAGCCAGTGAGAGCTCCCCTCCTCACTCAGCTCTTACCCCTCATCATATCTGCCTTCCTCCTGGGCGCCGCGGGCGGAGGCCTGCTCCTACACTTCGGGTTCGCCGCCGCACTGGGCATCGTCTGCGCCGCCTTGGCAGTGGTTGTTTACTATCACCGCTCCCAGCTGGCTTGGCTACCGGCTGGCTGTCTAACCCTGGCTATGATCAGCTTCAACCGGGATTTCCATTGGCCGGTGAAATGGATCACATTTGAGTTGATTATCCTGGCGGCAGTTTATCTAGGCGTAGCCCAGCTGATGCCCCGCACCGGCCCCGCCCTGCGGGCAACCGTCGCCACTCAGCTCCTCCTCTGCACCTTACTGAACAGCTCCGCGCCGCTGTTCCAGGGCAGCCTCCTACTTGCCGCCATGCCCCTGGTCGTCTGGCTCAGCTGGCAGGCTCGCCGCCCTCATTGGCTGCTCCTACTAGCCCCGCTGGCCATCGCCGCCCTCTACTGGTTGGTAATGTAGGGGCTAGGCTTGCCTCGCCCGATAAAATAGATTTAGATGGTCACCCAACTGATCGACAGTTACGGGCGCCGAGCGGACGACCTGCGTATCTCGGTGACCGACCGCTGCAACTTCCGCTGCGTCTACTGCATGCCGGCAGTCGGGGTTAAGTGGCTGCCTAGGCAAGATCTGCTCACCGATGATGAGATCCTTCGGCTGGCCCAACTCTTCATCAACCGCTATGGAGTGCGCACCATCCGCCTCACCGGAGGTGAACCGCTGCTCCGATCATCGATCATCGATCTGGTCGCCGACCTGGCTCACCTCCATCCCGATCTTGACCTAACCATGACTACGAATGGAATGCTGCTCTCGGGCAAGGCTGAAAGGCTCAAAGCGGCCGGCCTGAAGCGACTCAACGTATCCCTAGACACCCTCCACGCCGAACGCTTTCAGGGACTGGCCCGCCGGAAGGGCTTCGAGCGAGTAATGGAAGGGCTGGCCGCAGCGACCGCAGCCGAGTTTTCACCGATCAAACTTAATGTGGTGGTGATGCGGGACAAAAACGATGATGAAGCAGTCGATTTCGCCCGGCTGGCCCGGGAGCGTGGCTACCTGGTCCGATTTATCGAATTCATGCCCCTGGACGGCGAGCGGGAATGGAGCAACGCGCTGGTTGTGCCCAGCCAACAGCTGACCGAGCAAATCGAGGCCGAATTTCCGCTTATTGCCAACCCCTCGGCACAACCTGGACCGGCCGACAACTGGCGCTTTGCCGACGGGGCGCCCGGCGGGGTGGGCTTCATCTCCTCGGTCTCTCAAGCCTTCTGCTCCAGCTGCAACCGCATTCGCCTCTCCGCCGAGGGAGGGCTGCGCAGCTGTCTCTTCTCCCTACAAGAAACTCCCCTCCGCGAGCTACTCCGCCGAGGGGCATCAGACGACGAGCTGGCCGCGGTGATCGAGGCGGCGATCTGGCGGAAGGAGGAGGGACATCAGATCAATCAGGAGGGTTTTGTCCGGCCGATCAAATATATGTCGCAGATCGGGGGGTAATTATTTTAATCGGGCTAGGCAGCGCTCAGAATAAGTATGGCTAGACGGGAGCTGTAGTATTGATTGGTTAGAGTAAATAAGCGCAATGATCCAATCAGAGGAAATCTCCCCCCCCCTTACCGTCAGCCAGCTCTCGGCAGAGATCAAAGATCGAGTCCGGGCGATGGGTACAGTGCTGTTCAAGGGGGAGGTTTCTGGGGTTCGTCGCAACAGCAAAAACTGCTACAGCTTCGACATCAAAGATGGCGAGTGCGCAGTGCGAGCCTGGATCTGGGACCGCGATGCCTACCGAATGGCGGTGCTGCCCGAGGATGGTCAGCAATATATTTTCCGCGCCCGCTGCGACTACTGGCGCACCGGCAGCCTGATGGTGGTCGT
>JBOHUW010000368.1:0-2287 GCA_050734895.1 Candidatus Dormibacteraceae bacterium
GTATATGCCCAGGAGGGTAAAGACCATCACCACCACCCCGGCAGCGACCAGGGCCGCCACCGCGTAATGGCCCGGGTCAGGCGGTTCGCCACCCGGAATCGTCCTCGGCAAACGAAGGTGGAAACGCAGCTGATAGGCCAGCAGGACGGCGAGCAGGGTCATTGCCATATCCAATCCCAGCTGAAGTGCGGTAACAATTCGGCGATGATTGATCATCGATTAATTCGCAGGGCCTGCCGGAGCAACCCCCACTCCTCGTCGTCCAGCGCTTTGAGTGCTAACAATCCAAGGGCGTAAATCACCGCTCCACCGGCAATCACCAACATGAGCAACGGCCCGCTGACATCTCGGAAGGGAATCAACGCAGCCCCCATGATCAGGCCGGCTAACAGCGTCTTCCAGGTTAGATGCCAAAGCGGCAGGCGAGTCAGATGACGGGCCGTCAGAACCCAGCCTAAGATGGCTAGAGCTACTTCGGTTAGTACAGTTGCCCAAGAGGCTCCAATGTAGCCGAAGAGCGGGATCAGCATCAAGTTCAGAGCCACGTTGATCAACATCGACCAAAATGCGGCCCAGGTGAAACTCGACTGTCGATCAATCGCGTTGAGCGCAACGATAAAAGCATTGTTGAGGAACATAAAGATAATCCCCAGCGAGAGGATACGCAGCGCCGGCTCCGATCCGGCGTAGTTGTAGACGAAGCGGAAGCCGGGGGCAAGGAGGAAGCCGCCTACGGTGAGCGGCCAGCCAAGCAGGCAGAGAGCCTTGGCGAAGCGGGTCACCGCCTGCTCCACACCCCTCTCCCTCTGTTGATACATCCTCCCGAGGACTGGGAAGATAACGCTGAACATGCTCTGGGGCAGGAAGAGGAGAGACTCAAAGAGTTTGTATCCGGAAGTGTAGAGACCAGTTTCATCAAATCCGCGGATGCGGCCAAGGATGAGAACGTCGATCTTGAAGTAAATCCCGGTAATGATGAAGGTGAGAGCCAATGGCAGCCCCTGCCAAAACCACTCCCGAATCAGCGGCCACTCCATCCGCCAGCCGATACGAGCGATCCTGGTGGCATGGAGAACCACCGCGAAATAGATGCAGTCCAAACCCCGGGGGGCCGCGTAGGCCCAGATGTAGTACCCCGGACCCGCCCCATGGAGTGCTCCAACCGCCACCACCAGGACCAGAAACACCGTCTCGGCGATAATCGCCACCACCTCATAATTCAGCCTTTGAACCGCATAGAGGGAGTTGCGCAGCAGTTGAGAGTAGGAGGTGAGGAGCATCAGGGTGAAGCCGGCGGCGAGATACTGCTCCACCCCGGACAGCTGTAGCACCACAGCAAAGACAACCAACGCGGGAACGGCGAAGAGAATTCGGACCGAGACCAGATTGCTCAGGTAACGGCTGATCTGGTTCGGGTGCCGCGCCCCCTGGCGTTGAAAGAGGTTGTTGAAGCCAAAATCGATCAGCACCGTGACCAACCCCGAGGTGGTGACCACAAAGCTGTAGAGGCCGAATTGGCTCGGATTCAGGTGGCGGTTCATGATCATCACGGTTAAAAGCGTGATCAGCTGGGAGATTATTTGGGCAGCGACAATCAACCCGGTGTTGCGCAGCGTCCTCGCCCCACCCCCCACTTTAGAAGTTGGCGTCAATTCTAGAGCCAATTAGAGAGCGAAAGCTCAGGAATCCGCTCAAAATGCCTGATATTGCCGGTGACCAGTGTGGCTGTGTGGGTGAGAACCGTGGATGCAATACGCAGATCAGGGTCGGCAAGCCGGATACCCTGACGCTCAAAATCAGCTCTAAGTCGGCCGTAATGTTGCGCTGAAGGTTGATCAAAATCTAAAATTTGAACGCTGGAGAGAATTTGGATGGCGAGTTCAAATAGCTCAATTCGATTGGCTTTGTAGGCTCCGTAGCAGAGTTCCCCGAGGGTTATGGTTGTGGTGTGTAAGGTCTGACCGGCCGCGTGGGCTTCGGCAAGTTGAGACTTTAGATTTGGCGATGGTCGGCGACGCATGAGGTTACTGACCACATCCGTATCGAGAACCAGCATTAAGTCAGTTTAGGGGCCGGGCGAGATCGTTGAGTATGACGACTCCTAACGATCTCATCAAGAATTTCGGGGTATTCGGGGGCATCATTAAATGCCCCCGTAAGGGCCAAAAAACCAGTAGGCCCCTGCTCTTTTATCGGCGAGTCAAGGTCGCTGAGCGGAATCAGAGCCGCCATCGGCGTACCGTTCCGCTCCACAACGTACCGTTCACCCCGATACCGAACCGATCCC
>JBOHUW010000369.1:0-2280 GCA_050734895.1 Candidatus Dormibacteraceae bacterium
ATCTAAAACTATGATTTCCTCGGACATCTTGACCCTTAACCCCAACTCTGGCGATCTCCGCAATGAGGCCGAGCAGTTTACTACGGCACTTAGCCTGTTGGACCACCAGGCAAAAATAGTCGGAGCCAAGGGAGAGGAGATTGAGCTACCCTCGGCGATTTTTGATGCAATGGCCGCGATTGCGGAGTCTCTTCGACAGGGTGACGGAATAACCCTGGTTCCGGTTCATCATCTGCTGACCACTACTCTCGCCGCTAATCTCCTTAATGTTTCTAGGCCTCATTTGCTTTCTCTGCTAAAAGATGGCAAGATTCCGTTTCAGCATGTGGGGACGCATAAGCGAGTTCGCCTAGGTGACATCCTCGCCTATCGAAAAAACCGAGATTTGGAGAGGGAGAGCGCCCTGACAGATTTGGTTCACAATGGACAAAAACTCGGTCTACCCTATTAATTCCCCTAACCCATCAGGGTGGTCATCAACGCAGAGGCAGGACTTGCTTCGCCCGATAGAAAAGTAGTCTTCGACGCCAACGTTCTCTATCCCATAGCTTTGACGGACTTCTTTCTGACGCTAGCCTCGTACGGACTGTACTTACCCCATTGGAGTCAGAAGATCCTGGAAGAAGTCGAAGGTAATCTTCTTCGCAATTATCCACATATCACCAAAGAGCAGCTGGGGTTTCGATTTGAACAGATGGAGCGAGCGTATCCGAACGCTTCAGTAGATCCTTCTACTGGGCTGATATCTGCAATGACCAACGACGAGAAAGATCGACACGTTTTGGCGGCAGCGGTTAAAAGCCAATCATCAGTAATCGTAACCTTCAATGTCAGGGACTTCCCCTCAGATTCATGCCAACCCTATGGAGTGGAGGCGCAACATCCAGATACCTTCGCCAAAGAGTGGGTTATGTTCGAGCCGCAAGCGGTTATAATCACTCTCCGTAAGATGTCCGGTCGTACTCGGCATCCTCATCTTGAAGTTGAAGAAATCGCCAATCGACTCCGGCGCGACCTTCCCCATGCTATCCAGCATCTCCTTCCACTGCTTGAAACCGACTGAGGCCAATTTTTCCTCCGGTTAGTCCCCAGCGGTGTGCTAAAGCTTGTTGCGCGTTATCAGGACTCTTTAAGTTCAATTAAATGGTGGGCCGCCCTGGACTCGAACCAGGTGCCTCCGCGTTAGAATCGCCTGAGCGGTGTGCTTGGAACGGGCTGAGATTGAGTTCTAGGGAGCGCTGTACCTGGTGTTATCAGGAGTGGTTCGGGAGTAGCGATTTGGGGTTGGGGAATAATCCATCGAGTATAGATTTTGGAAGCCTCTTGAGCAGGCTGAGAGCTTTTGAAGCTGGGGAGTTTGTGGCATAATATCTATGCACCCCTCGTCGCTTCGGTGGCGAGGCGTTGAGGTCGCCTTCGGGCGGCCTCAGCCGGTTTATGGACCTTTGCAGAAGCCTCTTACCATCCATGCGGTTTATTGATGATGCCTTGGGCATCGGTCAGCTGGTCAGGAAATAGGCTGGATGCCAGCGTATTTGGCCTTATTGGGCGATAGAAGGTGGCCTCCTGCTTGAGGGCGTAGCTAATCTTCGGATTTGGATATTTGGTAGCTATTTGGTTGGGGCTTCCGATCTGCGGATTCAATACTCCGACGGGTAAGTTGAATCTCTGGCGGATAACTCGGATCGGAGGAATCAAGTCTGAGTCATTGGAGATAACAACAGCTACGTCGAAGTCTCCATCAAAAGCGTCACAAAGCATTCGGGTTGCAAGGTTGACGTCTGAGCCTTTCTCCTCCGTCTTCCACACCTTGGCAGTTTGCTGATTGCCATCTGGCTGAACCAATTTCATTCGGACTTTGTGAGTGAGGAAATGGCCGTAGTCAATGGAAAGATTGGCGATCGTCTCCAGGGCACGCAGATAAATCAGTTGGTGCTGAGTGGCATTTGGATGTCCAGGGCGCTGGTTGATGATTGCGGTGAAGTAGCGAATTCGATGTATATGATCACCAGGTAGAGATGCTTGGGCGAAAGCAGCCAAATCAAGCCAGCGGTAGGGACTACTTTGCAGTCCTCCGTGGAAGAGATTAAACCCATCGACGTAGACATTGGTTCGGAGAGCTGATCTGGAGGCTGACATTTAAACTCAGGCTGATTTTATCCTGGATTGCCTATCTCAGGGCCAACCTACCAGTGGGTGGATTGAGGACTATTTGGTGGATGGTGCCCCAGGAGGGCCGATGTCGATCGCAAGCAGCCCACAGTGTCTACATCACCAAAC
>JBOHUW010000370.1:0-2277 GCA_050734895.1 Candidatus Dormibacteraceae bacterium
GATCATCGGCAGCCGCCCCTGCCGGGTTAGTGCCGCGATGATGAAGAGGGCGTCGTACCAGGCCTGATGATTGCTGGCAATCAGGAAGGGAGGAGCGGGAACTAACTCCAATCCCACCACCTGAAAACGAAAGAGCTTACTCACCGTAAAGCGAAGGATCGCCACCAGCAGCCGGTAGAGCCGCGGTGGCCGAAGCGGATCCAGCTGATCCCCACCCCCCCCCAATGCCTGGCGGTATTCCCGCCCCTGATAGTGCTCAGCCACGGAGGAAACTCAGCAATGCGCGGTTGAACTCCGCCGGATTCTCATTCTGGGGTGAGTGTCCGGCCCCCTCGATTACCGCCAGTCGGGAGCCGGTCAGGAGCCGGTGGGCTTGTTCGGCGTGAATCAGCGGAAAGAGCCGATCCTCCCTTCCCCAGATCAGGTCCACCGGCATCTTCAGCCGGCTCAGTTCAGCGAGACGCGAAGGGAGGGAATGCAAAATCAAGGCCCGGACAGTGGCCAGATAAGCCTGAGCCGCCCCCGGATCAGCATAAATCTCGCTCAGCGCGGTGAGGTAATCACTATCAAGACTCTGCTCCACATTGCCGACCAGCTTCAGGCGAGCAGCGAAGCCTCGAAACAGGGGGAAGGAGATCCGTCCCAGACCAACCTTGGTCATCCAAAGAATCAACTCGCCCACGCCAGGCAGGGCCAGGAGACCGTAGAACAGCTGCCCAGGCAACCCCAGGCCGAAGGAGTTGACTAAGACCACCCGGGATATTCGCCGGGGGTAACGCAGCGCCAACTCCATGGCCAATCGCCCGCCCAGCGAAGTGCCAACCACCGTCGTCCGCTCAACCTTGAGCGCATCCAAATAGCCGCGGAGGGTGCGCGTAAAGAGCGGAATGCCATAGCGCACCGGAGGCTTCTCACTGCGGCCAAAGCCGGGCAGGTCAGGAGCCAGCACCCGATGTTTCCGGACCAGCTCAGGCAGGGCATGACGGTATTCCAGATAACCGGCCGAACCTAGGCCATGGATCATCAACAGCGGCGAGCCACGACCGCCCCACAGGTGGTGAATCCGGCACCGGCCAATCTCCAAGTAACCCGATTGCAACCTACCCATCCTCTGTAACATACCTCCGTGAGCACAATCCACCCGCCCCGAGTCCGCCTCGCCCCGAGTCCGACCGGCTTTGTCCATCTTGGCAACGCCCGCACCTTCCTCTACAACCTACTCTTCGCGCGGGGCCAAGGGGGAAGCGTGGTGCTCCGTTTGGATGATACCGACGCCGAGCGCGACCGCCCGGAGCATGAGACCAACCTCTACTCGATGCTCCACTGGCTGGGGCTGAAGTGGGATGAAGGTCCGGATATCGGGGGTGAGAGTGGTCCTTACCGCCAGAGCCAACGACAGGATATCTACCGCCAGCATGCTGCCCGCCTGCTCCAGGCCGGGGCTGCCTACCGCTGCTTCTGTACCCAGGAGGAGTTGGATGCCGAACGCAACCAAGCTCAGGCATCAAAACAACCCTACCGCTACTCTCGCCGCTGCCTGGAACACCCCCCATCAGGGCGGGAAGAATTCATCGTTCGACTCAAGATCCCCGAGGGAGAGACCTCCTTCCATGATCTGGTGCGCGGCGAGGTCAGCTTTCAGAATCAGCTGATCGGCGATCCGGTGCTGGTGCGGCGCAGCGGCGTGGCCCTGTACAACTTCTCCAGCGCGATCGACGATGGGCTGATGCGGATTAGCCACATCATCCGCGGCGAGGAGCACCTCTCCAATACTCCAATTCAGCTGATCCTGCTGGCGGCGCTGGATCTACCTCGACCGACCGCCTTCGCCCACCTCCCGGTGATCGTCGGCCCGGATCGGCAGAAGCTGAGCAAGCGGCGCCATCCCGAGGCCCGCCTCGGCCTCTACCAGGAACAAGGCTATCTACCCCAGGCGTTGCTCAACTACCTTGCCCTGCTGGGATGGAATCCGGGCTCAGAGCAGGAATTTTTCACCCTTGAGGAATTGATTCAGACTTTCAGCTTAGAGCGGGTACAGAGCTCGGGAGCGCAGTTCGACGGCGAGAAGCTGGAGTGGCTCAACGGCCTCTGGATTCGCCAGCTGAGTGATGCTGATCTAACCGAGCAGCTGATCCCTTTTTTGCCCCAGCTCCCAATCGAGACGATTCGCGCCGCAGCTCCAGGGCTCAAAGAGCGGCTGCCTCGCCTCGATAAAGCAGCAGAACTGCTGGCCTACCTGACCGAGCCTCCGCCCCTTCCGCCACTCAGCCCACCGCA
>JBOHUW010000371.1:0-2236 GCA_050734895.1 Candidatus Dormibacteraceae bacterium
AGCCTGGGCGGCCGGCTACCCGAACTGCTTGGCGAGGACGGCAAGGATGCGTCCGGAACGGTGCACGGGGGTCTTAATACGCACCCCGTTCCGATTCTCACCGCCACTCCCGAGGAAATGCACCAGCTAAGAGACCGAGCCCGGGACGCCGCCGAAGTCATCGTCGTAAGCTTCAACGAGGTGGCCCGTCGGGCTCGCGATTACGAAAACTATCTCCGAGACCTAGAGATCACACCAACCGGGAATATCGATTACGTGGGAGTGGCCGTATTCGGTCCACGCAATGTCGTGACAAAGCTGACGAAGCGGCTGCCGTTGATGTGCTGACTAAGAGCCGCAACAGTCTTCACGAAATCGTCGCTTAGCTCTAGCTTTCAAGGGGGGACTCATCGTCCGGTCATCGCATCGGCTTGCCGTCGGCGAGGGCACCGCCTTGTACATGGGTGCGGTGCTGGGACCCGGCGTGCTCGTGCTGCCGGCGCTGGCTGCGCGGGCAGCAGGACCTGCTTCGGTGCTCGCCTGGCTCGGTCTGCTGACCCTCAGCGTTCCGGTGGCGCTGGCTTTCGCGGTCCTAGGTGCGAGATACCCGGACGGTGGTGGTGTCTCGAACTTCGTCGGTCGCGCCTTCGGTCATTGGGCTACAGGGCCGGTCGGGTGGTGGTTCTTCTTCGGCGGGGTGCCCGTTGGAGTCCTCGCCGGTGCGCTCGTTGGCGGCCATTATGTGGCCTACGCGGCCGGACTCAATGAGAGTAGCGCCATCGCGATAGCCTGCACACTGCTATTGGCCGCTTTCCTGGTCAACGCCGCGGGCTTGCACATTTCAAGTCGGATACAATTAATGCTAGTTGGACTGCTGGTAGCGCTGTTGTCAATGACGATCCTGTTGTCGGCTCCACACGTGCAGGAGGCGAACTTTATTCCCTTCGCCCCCCACGGCTGGTGGGCGATCGGCCATGCCGCGACTGTGTTATTTTACGCATTTTCGGGATGGGAAGCCGTTAGCCACCTGTCCGCCGAATTCTCCGATCCTCAACGTCAGTTACACAAAATTGCCGTATCGACGCTAGTGATGGTGGCAGTGCTCTATACTGGGCTCGCCTTGGCGACCACAGGAGTGCTGGGTGCCCAGGTCGCCGCCTCCGAGGTACCTCTGATGCTGTTGTTGGAGGGCGGGATCGGATCGTCGGGGCGCATAGTCACCGCGACCGCCGCTGTGCTGCTGACGTTCGGCGCCATCAATGCCTACATTGCCGGAGGAGCAAGGCTGGGCGCGGCGCTGGCTCGCGATGGCGCGTTACCTCGGTGGCTCGATACCGGCACACTGGCCGGACAGATTCCTCGTCGCAGTGTGGCCGCGCTCGCAACGCTATGCACACTTCTCACTGCGGTCACGGTCGTCTACTCGATCGACCTCGACACGCTCATGCGAATCACATCGGTGTGTCTTGCCGCAGTGACGATGGCTGGGACAATGGCTGCATTAAAGCTGATCCCCCGTAGCGGCCTGTGGTGGTGTATCGCGGCAGGGACCGTTTTTGCTGCTGCGGTCTTCATGTTTTGCGGGTTGCTGATAGTAATTCCGATCGCGCTGGGTACCGCCTCCACGATCACCGTTCGCATCCTCCGCAGATGCCGTTTACGGGCATCCAGCGATGCGATCCCACATCGGGACAGCCTTCATGCACCGATCCAAGAGCTACCCTGATGTGTTCAAGCAGATCGGGGTCCTTTACACCTTCCCGGCCTTGGCCGGAACGACCCATCGTCGGTCTCGACACAGCTTGTCCGTACCGTCAAGCTCACATGAGCCCCGCCTACAACACCCTCGATAACCGATCTTCCCCGGCACCAACGCCTTGTACGCTGTCTTTCCGCGAATCACGCGGGCCAGCTTGGGACTCTTCTCGCGATTGAGCAGGAGCGAACCCTCCGCTTAGATGGACCAATGGAAGGCCTGCCCTCACCTCCATCCAAAAGGCTCTCTACCCTCGCTCGGTCTGCAACCACACGTCGGGCGACAGCCCTTTCGTTCCTTCCATGCAACAAAACTTGATCATCTCACATGATTATCACTAGTTAATGCAAGGCCATTGGGGGTTCGGCGGCCCCATGCCGAGATAGTGACCTGCGGAATGTCGACGAATGTAGGGTCCTTGAGCAGATCAAAGAACTGGCTCAGATCCGCGTCGGTCACTAGGCCATCGGCGATGAGAGATGGGGCCGCCTGGCGAATGAG
>JBOHUW010000372.1:0-2230 GCA_050734895.1 Candidatus Dormibacteraceae bacterium
CTGTTGCACCACGCAAATCGGAGAGCGATTCAGTTGCGCCCGAAGGGAGTACAGCGCGAGCCAAAATGACGTGCACGTGAATCACCAGCGCCAACGAGAGGGCTGGCACCGCTGAGCCTGGAATCGCCAACAGTAGGGGAACCGCCAGGTGAGCGCGATCGAGCCAGGCGTGAAGGGCATTACCGGTCACGCTCAAAGCGACGGCCCAGAGCAGGACACCCCAAACATAGACACGAATCCGAAGCGATTCCGCCCGCAAGGCAAACGTAGCCACATAGCAGGTGGCCACTACCCCATCGACCACCAAAGGGTAGATCCAGGCCAGCATCGGTCGGATGCCGATACCCAACGCTCCCGACCACAGCGCATCGTAGGAAAGCGCCCAGCCGGCCACCGTCACCAGTGCGGCCAGCACCGCGGTCAGCCTCACCGAAGCCGGCCAAACACCAGCTGTTTGTCGAGTTAGATACTCATTCATCAGCCCCTCCAGAGCCTCGCACTGCTGGACCACCGGGAACAGCTTGCAAACAGGCACTTAGCGCCTCCTCTAGCAGCCTTTGCACCATCGGCGTCGGCCCCGTCAGGGTTAGAGGATTTTCCTCATCTGAGGAAAGGAACTCGACAGAGATCGAATCGACGAAGAAATATTTCGCTTGAACCAGATCGCCTTTTTCTACATCTAGGACCGTATCTAGCTTCATCTCCCCCCCTCTTCGGCATCGTCTAGAGCGATAAAGTGTTCGATCCCAGATATTGGCTTTACCTCTAGGAGCGCATCAACCATCGCCTTCACCTTGCAAGGAAGAATTCGATGGCCATTTAGGGCATGCGAGATGGTAGCTTTACTAATTCCTGCCAGCTCAGCCAGATCGGTTCCGGTGAGCCCTCGAATACGCAGCTGATGGCGCAAGGCTGAGGACTTCAGCTTTGTAGTAAAGATTGGGGCCGGACTTGATTGAGACATCAGCTGATCGCCTCCAAGTCCGATTTATTCCACGACCTTATAATTGACATACGAACCCTCCTTGGGTTTCATTTGGCCGTCCCGGTAAGCTTGCCCGCAGACGGGGCGGCCCCAATATTTTTCTTATTCCACCTTCAAATTCAAGCCTTTGAATCGATAAACTTTCCTCCTTGTATCGTCTCAGGTTGTGCCAGATTTTCTCTCATTGTATCATAAGTCAGCAATTTTCGTGACATTCTGAGACAATGTGATAATTTAAGGCTGCGGTGAATCTCGTAACCATTACCGAAGCCACCAAAGAGCTGAGCGTATCCCGGGCGACTCTTTACCGGATTTTGGCGAAAAATGGGATCCCCACTTACTCCAGACAAGGAGAGGCCAACGTCTATGTTGACCTCGAGACATTGCGGAAAATTAGAATGAAATTGGAACCTAGACAGATAGGTTCCAAACGTTCCCCTAAGCCTAAATAACCGGCGATCCAGAATCACTGGATCTATAGATTTTCTGTTGTCAATTCCAGAATCCGGCAGTAAACTTGGGGGCAGAGCTAATGGGTTATGCATCGTAAAGTTAAGCAAACCAAATTCGGTTAGAAGGCGGGTGGGCTTTAGGTATGCAAAGCTTTGTATTGGCATTGAAAATTGTGGGGCCAACGATTCATGAGCGATAGCCGAGGGTTTGACGAGGATTTGATTGCCCAGCTTGCTAACTTCTGGAGGCGGGCAAAACAGCCAGATATAGGCCATGCTATTAGGCTGCTGCGAGAACAGCTATACTCCCGCCGCTTCTTTGTTGATCGAATGGGCGAGGTGTCAGGGCAGGTGATCAGGGCCGACGACAGCCTTGTATACCGGTGGGAGAAAGGGATAACTTCCCCAAGTCCCTACTACCGACCTATACTTAATTCTGTTTGCATAGCACAGCTGAATCAGATGAGCATAAAAGGTAGGCGTGAATTTCTAACTCAGATGGCAGCCTTTAATGGAGGATTGCTGACCTTATCGCCGGCTGTAGAAACCGGTTCACCGATCGCATTTCCCCTGGACCTCGAGCAGCTTACTTCAGCCGGAGCCAATCCCCAGCATCTAGATGACAACTTAATAGAAAGCTTGCATTCTATGACCCGGATCCTCGCTGGTCAGCGCCACACCCTACCGCTGAATACGTTGCTAGGCCCCATGCTCGCCCACAAAGAGCATGTCGCGAGCTTCTTCAAGAGTGCTAATTCTGAGCCGATCCAACGCAGTCTCGGACTAGCGCTCA
>JBOHUW010000373.1:0-2227 GCA_050734895.1 Candidatus Dormibacteraceae bacterium
TGTCAAGCTGGCGCTCTCCCGACTGAGCTAGCCGCCCCTTGCAAGCCTCCGACCGTCTATTCTAACCATCATGCTCTGCCGAATCACTCGAACTTCACTGGGATTAGTTTCCTGCCTGATGCTCTTACTCTTCGCGACCAACTGTGGGTATTCCGACCCTTACACTCCTCCCGGGTCAAACGCGATCGTTGAACAGCCGGCAGCAGCGCCCAGCCAGGATGCCTTCAGCCAGGGAGCCAACCTCCCTCAATCCACCCTACCCGACGGGTTGAAATATGCCGACATCAAGGTGGGAAGTGGAACTCTGGCCGCTACCGGCTCCAACTTCAGCGCCTACTACACCCTCTATCTGGCCGATGGCACCAAGGTTGACTCCAACCTTGATCCTGGCAAACCGCAACTTCAGGGGGTATTGGATAACTCCGGCTCCCTAATCCCCGGCTTTGTCGAAGGGGTGAAGGGGATGCGGGTGGGTGGTAAACGGCGGATTTTCATCCCCGGAAACACCTCCCTCGGCTATGGGGCGAACCCACCTCCCGGGAAGATTCCGCCCAACGCTGATCTCATCTTCCTGGTCCAACTCGCAGCGGTCAAATAGGGAAGAAGTATTCCCGCGGGAAATCATTTGGCAGACATTACAACCTGCTCGGGAAGTAACCCTTTGGCGCGTAATTTGCCCATTTCGTGAAAGCCATCCACCACCCGCATGGTTCCCGACCAGGAGCGAAGGACCATCGATTGGGTAGAGGCATAGTGGGCCTGGTATCGAACTCCCTGGAGTAATTCCCCGGTGGTGATCCCGGTGGCAGCGAAGAAGATGTTACGGCTTGAGCAGAGATCATCCAATCCAAGCACCGCATCCGGCTGATGGCCCTCATTCAGTGCCATCTCCCGCTCTTCCTGATTTCGAATCAGAAGCCGGCCCTGCATATCACCGCTCAGCGCCTTCACTGCGCAGGCGGCAATCACCCCCTCGGTCGCCCCACCTGATCCCATCATCACGTGAGTACCGCTCTTGACTTCTAAGGCAGCCATAATCGATCCGGCTACATCTCCGTCAGAGATCAGGCGGATTCGCGAACCCACCTCCCGAATCTCCTCCATGATCGATTGGTTGCGCTCTCGATTAAGCACAACCACGGTCAGATCTCGTGGATGCAGCCCCTCCGCCTTAGCTATTCGACGCAGATTCCACTCCACCGGCATCTCGATGTCAATCACCCCACGAGCCAAACGACCGACCACCAACTTATCCATATAGTGAACATGAGTGGTGAAGAGGGCACCTCGTTCGGCCAGGGCGACCACCGAGAGCGCTCCAGGCTCACCGTTGGCGGTCAGCCGAGTGCCGTCAATCGGATCGACCGCCACATCAACTTCCGGATCCAAGCCATTGCCGACCTCCTCGCCGAAGTAGAGCATCGGAGCCTTATCCTTCTCTCCCTCACCGATAACTACGGTTCCTCGCATGTCCACGCTGGCCAGCGCCCGACGCATGGCATCGACCGCCCTACCGTCAGATTCTTCCTTACGCCCTCGCCCTTGCAGAGGCGCTGCCGCCAGAGCCGCCGACTCGGTTACCCGGAGCAGCTCCAAAGCCAGGTTGCGATCAAGTACTGCCTCACTATTCATATCCACACCTCATAAATCCGGGTTCTGTTCAAGATAAGCCAGCAGCGTTTCACGCTCCGGCTCCAATTCACCTTCCAACACCAGATCGATCAATCGCGCCTTGATCCGTCCCACCTCAGGACTCGGCGAGAGCCCCCGCTGCCGCATGATATCCTGCCCGTTGATCGGTATCCGCAAGCGGCTGGGCTGTTCGGCGAGAACCGCCTCCAGCCGGTGCTCCAAATCATGCATCTCCTCCGGCCGAGGATACGCAGAAGCGGCGGTGTCCGCCCGGGCCAGGGCCAACAGGGCGGGCAATAGCTCTCCGGCCGTCCGGGCCAACCGCCGCACCGCTCCATCACTCCACTGCCGGGAGTAGGCGATCGGACGCATGTGTAGACGAACAAGCTGACTCACCTCAGAATTGATCTGATTAGGAAAGCGCAGCCGGGCCAGCGCCGCCTCGGTTATCTCCGCGCCCACCTCGGCGTGACCGTAAAAGGTCCCGTCCGGAGCGGCCACCCTCGGCTTGCCGACATCGTGGAAAAGCGCCGCCAAACGCAATCGCAGCTCAGGCTCAATTCGCTCGACGGCCAGGAGGGTGTGACCGTAGACG
>JBOHUW010000374.1:0-2225 GCA_050734895.1 Candidatus Dormibacteraceae bacterium
TGATGAAGAAGAGGGTCTGGAGGTTGCAGAGCTGATGGTCGCGGTTGGGGTGGGCGTCGATTGATCCGCCTTGGAGGTGCTGGGCGACTACTGCTTCTTGATCGATTGCCCATTGGATGCCCGGCTGGGCCGCGGCGGCCAAGGTGTGGCAGATCGGGAGCGGGAGAAAGGGACCATCGGCAGTCCCTGGCGGGGCAATCGCCTGGCTCGGATCAATCAAATTGCCAGACTTATCAACCCACCCCGCATCCGTATGTTGATCGGTCGTATCCAGTTCACAGGTGGCGGAGACCAACTTCTGAGGATCGGGGCTTCCCATCCAACTCCCTGAACCTGGTGAGCGATCTCCCTCGTGCACCTGGAGATCGGTCGTCTGGCCGTTTGGGTCCTGAACGACCTTATCTCTCTCTGACTTGTCTGCTTGGACAGCCATCGACTGCATGGAGAAGAGCAGGAGCCCAGCGAATATTATCGCGACTAAACTACTGCGTCGCATGCACCTAGCACCTCCGGATCTGAACAGCGATGATAATCTACTTGCCAAAATCGTAGCCCTATACCATCGCTCTTGATCACCCCCAGAGTGACCAACGCAATCTCTTCACCCGGCCGATAGGGAGCAACCTCACGTAACTGCTTACCGTGGTTATCAACGATCTTAATTCCAGCATTCTCAGTGAGAGTAATTATCGCCGTATCCGGCCGGACGCCGGTGCGTTTCTGCTCAGCATCGGCCACACTGGCTGGAATCGGTTTAACCCCAATAGTCAGATCTTTGCCATCGGGATCAAAGACCCCATGTCCGCCCAACTTCATCGCCTCTTGGGTCAGTGCAATATCGACTCGCTCGGTTCCACTTCCGGGAACAGCGATACAACTTCCCTGCAGAAAGGCCAGCTGATTATGCTCGACGGCCCAACCTGCAAGCACATCTGTTCTTTCAAACGCCAACGCCGCCTGCTGACCCTTAGCGTTATTCAGCGGCGGGAACCCAACCAGTGTCACCTTGGGCAGCTGCACATTACGCACCGCAGCCGGGGGCACCTCCGTCGCCCCGCACTTCTGCCAGGCGTCGGCCACCGGATTGGTTGAGGGTTGGGGCAGTGGTCGCGGGGACGGAATGAGGTCGGCACAGCCAACCAGCAACCCCAACAAAATCAAGGCCACCAGCACCTTTCGCACCCGCCCCACTGCACTCATCAGCAATCACCCTAACACTTCACCGGCCCAAAAACAAGCCTCTTTTGAGTTTTGTCCGTAAGATGTCCGGACGCCACGAGAGAATGTCGTTATCCTTGAGCAGGTAAAATATTGAACAGCTTGCCCTCTCGCAGTCTCCAGATCTGGGGCGATGAATCTGGAAACCTCGATTTCGATCCCCGAACTGGAACCCGCTACTTCTTTGTGGCCACCATAACCGTTGAGGATCTGAATCTAACCCATGATTTACTTGAACTCCGTCGCCAACTCGACGAGGAAGGCTACGATCTAACCAACGGCTTTCATGCAACCGAAGATCGACAAGCGGTCCGAGACCAAGTATTTGAGCTGCTGAGAAAACGGTCGATCCGAGTGGATATTACCTATTACGAGAAGAAGAAAGTCTACGATCGAATCAAGGAAGATCTTGACTACTTCTATAAGTGGGCATGGTTTTCTCATCTGAAGTATGCGCTGCCTAAAATTGTCCCCCTCGATACCAAACCATTTATAGGGATTGCGACTCTCGGCCGAGGAAAAAAGAGAGACCTCCACTCTGAGGCGTTGCGTAATGTAGTCAAGCAGTGTCTTTGTCCAGTTTCACCGCACTGCGCTCACTGGTCTGCTGCCTCCCACCCTTGCCTCCAAGCGGCTGATTACTACGTATGGGCGGTAGCGCGCTGGAAGGAGCGCGAAGATCGACGCTCCTATGACCTGATAAGCCATCAAATCGAAACTCTTTATCAGTTCGTGTAAGTAAAGAGCCCCGTCCGGCTACCCACTCAATTGAGCGGCAGAGCCCGGGGGCTCTTGTCACCAGACAGGGACTTAAAAACATCTTTTTTATACCATAATTTGAATGTGCTGGCAACTGCCCACTCAGCCGTTAACCGGAACTCCCTCCACCTGGCCGACCTGACCGGTAGTGGTGACCGCCTGGTGGAACTCCTTACTCGCCTGGGGGATCGAGGTGGTGTGGCCGGCGGGGTCGATCATCATCGCCGTCACCACCCACTTCTCGGCCG
>JBOHUW010000375.1:0-2220 GCA_050734895.1 Candidatus Dormibacteraceae bacterium
CTAACCCTCCCCGGATTGCTTGACTTGGTTATGGATCTGGGTGGCCGCTTCGAGATTCAGGAGCTGCGGATGGGGCAGCGGAAAGCCGATGTCTCCTTCTGCCGGATCGAAATCTCGGCTGACTTACCGGAGACGTTGGAGCAGATCTTGCACGGAGCCCACCAACTGGGCGCGGAAGCGGTGGAGGAGGAGTCGGTGAAAACCGCGATGGTTGAGCAGGTTGGAGTCTACCCGGAGGGCTTCTACTCCTCCAGTAATCTGCCGACGCAAATTTTGCTGGATGGCAGATGGCTGGAGGTGGAGCGGCAGGAGATGGACTGTGCGCTGGCCGTCGATCGACGACGAGGTCGGGTATGGTGCCTCCCCTTCTACGAAACACTCCCCGAAATGGAGGTTGTGGTCGGCTATTCGGGAGTGAGGATAAATCCTCCGGAGCGATTGCGGCAAGCCGAGGCCTTCAGTTTCATGTCCAGTGAGGTCTCGATCGAAAAGCCTTCCAAGGGGATGATCAACCAGATCGCCAAGGAGATGCGCGCAGTTCGCCAGCAGGGGGGAAGCGTGTTGGTCGTCTCCGGTCCGGCGGTGGTCCACACCGATGCCGCGCAGCACCTCTCCCGGTTGATCGAGCTGGGTTATGTCCAGGTCCTATTCGCCGGCAACGCCCTGGCAGTTCACGATATCGAAGCGGCGCTCTTCGGTACTGCTCTGGGGGTCAGCCTAGAGACTGGTTTATCTAGCGAGCATGGCCATGGTCACCACATGCGAGCGATCAATCGGGTGCGAGCGGCGGGTGGATTGAAACAACTCGTCGAATCCGGCGAGGTACGTTCAGGGGTGATGAAGACGGCGATCGAGCATCAGGTAGAGATCGTTCTGGGGGGAAGCGTGCGCGACGACGGTCCGCTCCCCGATGTGATTACGGAGATGTGGGCGGTGCAGAAGCGGATGCGGGAGGCCGTCTGGGGAGTGGGGGGGGTAGGCCCGGTAACCGATCACGCTCAGCCGATTCGGGAGCCGAAGGTTAAGCTAGCCTTGATGCTTTCCACCATGCTGCACTCGATCGCCACCGGCAATCTCCTGCCGGCAGCGGTTCGCACGGTCTGTGTGGATATCAATCCGGGGGTGGTAACCAAGCTAGCCGATCGGGGAAGCTGGCAGTCGATCGGAGTGGCTACTAACGTCGAGTCCTTCCTCCGAGAGCTGGTGCTGGCCCTGGAATGAATTTGATTCGACGGCAGGCGGTGCGGGCGGTGTTGTTCGATCCGCAGGAGCGGCTACTGCTGGTGAGTTGCCAGGATCCCAGTGATCTTACTCGGGGTTGCTGGTGGACGACAGTGGGAGGGGGACTTGAGGTGGGAGAGAGTGCTGAGATAGCACTGCGTCGTGAGGTGACCGAGGAGGTGGGCATTCGAGACTTTGAGCTGGGTCCGCTGCTCTGGCGAGACTGCGTCAAATTCCGCTTTCTCGGCAATGACTACGAGCAGGAAAATGACTACTATTTGGCTCGCACCACTACTACGGCAATTGATGCTTCAGGGGCGGGCGAAATCGAGCAGTTGAGTAATATTACTCCCCGCTGGTGGTCACTACCGGAGTTGGAGGCGACCTCCGAGATTATATATCCGTTGGGCTTGGTCCAATGGGTGAACCAACTTCTATGGAACGGTCCGCCCGCTGAACCGTTGACACTATCATAATGAGGCGTGTCCGTTAAATGTCAGCTCATTGGCTTGACAATTGGGGTCAAGTGGGGAATTATAAGTAAAAAGAGTGGGATCGATTCTTTCCGCGGAAAAAAGGTATGGCGAAGGGAGAAGAGCTGTGGCGCAGAGAGTCGCTTTAGAGGTCTCCGTAGATTGGCTGCGAAGACGCCATCGGGGAGTGATCTCTCGCCTCCTGGACCGACTCTACGACCTTCCCTGGCATCTCCCGGCGGAGCTGTTATATCCTCCCTTGGAGCGTTTCTGGTTACGAATTCGAGGCGGTATCGGGATTTTCTTCGGGGTGTGGGGTCCGGTAGTCCTGACCATGATCGCCTTCCTGGGGCTGCCAATGAGTACCTACATCTCCGACCAGGTTCAAGTCGATTGTACGATTCGAATACCCGGCCATCCACTGGATAGTCAGGGTTTGGCTACCCCGTGGGTGCTCTCCGGGGGGAATCAGTGCCTGGAGAAAAAGAACAGTGGAGCGGTCTTTGCCGAGGCCATGGTCTTGGAT
>JBOHUW010000376.1:0-2211 GCA_050734895.1 Candidatus Dormibacteraceae bacterium
ATGGCAACGACCAGCGCGATATGTTGGGAGTTTGGGCTTCCACCAAGTCGTCGATGCCGAGTACCGCATGAGCGTTCAAAATCGGGGGTATTCCGCATCAATCATCTATGGCCCCAAACAACCGATCGATATGACGTTGACCCCATCCTCTCGTCGATAGCTCGGGCCGCTCGGCGTTATCACTGCCAGGCTCGCCGGCGGACCGCAACGTGTGGCGTCCACCCTCTCGGCGAAGGCTCTCAGCGTAGCTGCGGCGGTGTCGATGGCCAGAGCTCCGAGCCTGACCTCAAATGCAGCCCATGCACCGGAGACTGTCTCGATGATCGCATCCACTTCGAGGCCGGTGTTGTCTCGATAGTGGAACACCTTGCCTTCAATTTTTTGGGCGTACACGCGCAGATCATGCACCGCCAGCGATTCAAACAGCTGACCCACCCATTCGAGATCTTGAAGCAGTCCGTCGACATCCTTGCCCAGGCAAGCCACGGCCAGCGATGGATCGGTAAAGTGGCGCTTCGGAGTGCTTCGGACCCTTGACCGGGAACGAAGGCGAGGCGCCCATGCCGTCTGGTCCTCAACGACCATCAGTTGAACGAGCCCAGAGAGATATTCTTCGACGGTTTGCGCCTTTATCGGAGCATCCTCCTCTGCGATATCCGCCGCTATGGTCGACAGCTTGACTTCGGTAGCCACATTGCGAGCCAGAGAATTCATCACTCGACGTACCCTCTCGGGGTTTCGCAACCTCCCGTCAACTGTCTGCATATAGGCATGCGTCACCTCGTCAACGTAGCCACGAAGCGTGGGCAGTGCATCAGCTGCGGTGCTGCGGATCTGGGCTGGCCAACCACCGACAGCGATGCGCTCGACAACATCATCGAACGTGATCCCGGATCCATCCCCATAGGCATGCTCCCCTTTGAGAAGCCCGGCGACCGACACTTCTCCGGTACTGTGCCCACTCTCAAACAACGACATGGTGCGCATGCGCATTCGAAGGATCCGTCCGGCTCCGGTGTGCCGAGTGATGTCGTCTGGAGGGATAGCGGAGCCGGTAAGGATGAACTGGCCCTTGCTCTGCCGATCATCGATCTCGCGTCGAACCAGATTCCAGATCAGTGGTTGCACCTGCCACTCATCGATTAGCCTGGGGCTCTCACCTTTCAGAACCCGGTACGGATCAATGTCCAGATACGCTCTCGTAGTTGGATCGGAGTCCAGCAGCGCCTCGCTGGCGGCGAATCTCCGGGCAGTCGCGGTCTTGCCGCAGGCCCGCGGACCCTCGATCAAGACCCCTCCCGCGCTCCGCAGACATGCCTCTAGCACTGAGTCCGCGACTCGCGGCAAGTAATTATCCATGGACGACCTCCTTTATCAGGGGCGATTTTGCAACAATTTTAGGGCTGTGTTGGCAATACTATCAGAGGTGACTTTGCAATAATCTTTCGGGAAAGCGCAAAACCCCACAATCCGGCCAGGCGGGTAAATTAGGCGTGAGCCAGTTCCGAGCGATGGTTAACTATATCCATCGAGCCGCCTAGTATTACGACCAATCTAAGCAATGTGGAAACAGTTGGATTAGCCAAGCCTCGCTCGATCTTACTGATCTCGCTTTGAGTGATACCTGAGGCATGTGCCAATTCGGATTGCGACATCTTGGTGGATTGCCGCAAAATCAGAAACTGTCCAAATAGATGATAGTAAGAATGCAAAATTTCAAGCTGCTGGACCGCCTCGTGTCCTTCAGCCCGTGCTTCTTGCTCGATTTCCTCCATCAAACCACGGAGTCCCTTGCTCATAAATGTATGTACGGGTTTTGTCACGGGTTCGGTGACCACTGCAAACTCGACCGATGATTGCTCACCCTTCATTAACAGCCCGCAGCCGGCCGGGGAGCTGAGAGCGGCTCACGGCAGTCGAAGTCGGATCCCAGTTGCCTCGGCAAGGCCAGGGTCGGTGTAGGCGTTGACCCTCCTGAACATCTCGTCGGCAGTGGCGAAGTCGGTCCAGTCTATAGCGGCCGTCCATCGCTGGGCGAACTGGAGAACCGAGAGCAGCGCCTCGCCTATTCCAGTGCCGTTGCTAATACCGGCAAGACCCGCCAGGTAGTTATTTCGGTATACCGTCGGAATGACGATCCTCACCTGACCAGCGGCCGAGAGAGCGCTGTTGGCGACAAGACGAGCCAGACGGCCATTTCCATCATTGAAT
>JBOHUW010000377.1:0-2211 GCA_050734895.1 Candidatus Dormibacteraceae bacterium
GGTTATAACCGCTCGCGCCATATGATGAGAGAGCCCCCTCCGTCGTCTGGAAATCTCCTCCAGAAGTGACGCCGGCAGCCCTTCCCTGGACGTGGTGGCCAAAGATGCCATAGAGAAGAGAGTACGGCAGTTAGGGCGCTGGTCGTCGCAAGCGAAAGTGCGTCCCTAATAAGGATCGCGGGAAAATTACATTCTCCCCCTTCTAGTGATTACAATCTCCCGATTCTATCCGTTACATTTTACTGGTTGATATTGTTACAATTTCCCGATTGAGAGATCCGATGAGTTGAGCAGAAAGGCATATCGTAGCCGAGTAGTAGACGAAGAACTCGCCCTCCTCCTGAATGCGACCGGGGCGGTCTTGATCGAGGGGCCGAGGGCGTGCGGCAAGACCGTGACCGCCCGCCGGGTTGCCAGCAGTGAGGTGTTGCTCGATTTGGACGTCGGTGCCCGGCAGGCAGTAGCGGTGGACCCTGGTCTGGTCCTCGACGGGCCAACCCCTCGTCTGATTGACGAGTGGCAGATCGAGCCGGCGATCTGGAACCACGTTCGTCGTGCCGTGGACGATCGGGCTACGCCGGGCCAGTTCATTCTTGCCGGTTCGGCTATCCCTACCGACGACATCACCCGACACACTGGTGCTGGCCGGATCGCCCGTTTGCGGATGCGTCCCATGACGCTCTTCGAAACTGGACACAGTACGGGAGACGTTGCTTTCTCCCGACTGATGGCCGGTGAGCCGGCTCGCAGCTCCGACCCTGGCCTGACCATCTCCGAGATTGCCGAGCGCATCGTCGTAGGGGGATGGCCGGGGCTGTTAAGTGGGAGCCTCGAGGGTTCGCTCCGTACTGTCCGGGATTACCTCGAGGAAATTTATCGCTTCGATATCAGTCGGGTCGATGACACTCAGCGGGACCCTGAAAGAGTGGCGCGCTTGTTACGATCCCTGGCTCGCAATCTCGCTACATACACTGCGGCAACCACTCTGGCCGCAGATACTGGTGGAGCGGAGGGGCCGCTTGATGACGATACGGTGAGGAGCTACCTCAGTGCGCTGGCGCGTCTGATGGTAGTGGAGGACCAGCCCGCCTGGGGCACCCACCTCCGTTCGCGGTCGGTGATGAGGAGTGGCCCCAAACGCCATTTTGTCGACCCTTCCCTTGCTGCCGCTGCGTTGCGAGTTACCCCTGACCGCCTTCTCCGAGACCTGAATCTCTTCGGCCCGTTCTTCGAATCTCTCGTCGTTCGTGACCTGCGGGTCTATTCCCAGTTCTCGGACGCCAGAGTTTTGCAGTATCGCGACAACACCGGGCTGGAGGTGGACGTCATCATCGAGGCGGCCGATGGTCGATGGGCGGCGTTTGAGGTCAAGCTCGGCCCCGGTCTGATCGATGAGGGCGCGGCCACCCTGCTCAATTTTGTCCGGCGGGTGGATACCGCTAGATGTGGGGATCCGGCCGTGCTTGGCGTGATCGTTGCCACAGGCTACGGTTACGTGCGAGAGGATGGCGTTGCAGTCATCCCCATCGGGGCGTTACGGCCATAGTTCGACTTTCAACGACCAGGACGGTTAGCATAGCAAATAGTGCAAGAGATCGCCGTTCAGTTGATTGACGCCCGCAAGAGCTACGCTGAGGTGGAGGCGTTGCGGGGGGTGAGCCTTTCGATCCCCAAAGGCGAATCGGTCGCCATGCTGGGACCGAACGGGGCGGGTAAGACGACCTCAATCAGTCTGATGTTGGGGCTGCGCAAGCCAACCGATGGTGAGGTGCGTCTCTTCGGGTTGCCGCCCGCCGATCGCCGGGCTCGCTCGCGCTGTGGGGTGATGCTGCAGGAATCGGGGATCAGTGATGTGTTGAAGGTGCGCGAGGTGGTCCAACTCTTCCAGACTTACTATCCCCGCCCGATGGCCGCTCAGCGGGCAGTTGAGATGGCCGGGCTGGTCGATCAGGCCGAGGTCAAGGTGGATAAGCTTTCCGGCGGTCAGCGCCAGCGTCTCTATTACGCGCTGGCGGTTTGTGGCGATCCGGACGCCCTCTTTCTTGATGAACCGACGGTGGGAATGGATGTTGAATCACGCCGTGCCTTCCTCGATGGGATACGGGAGTTTGGACGACAGGGACGAACCCTCATCCTCACCACCCACTACCTGGAGGAGGCCGATCAGCTGGCCGATCGAATTATCGTTATCGATCATGGCCAGGTGGTGGC